>NZ_AXCD01000007.1:0-159063 GCF_000475335.1 Acinetobacter sp. COS3 | reverse complement strand
GAATTGAGATTACTAGTCCGAAAGAGATTGTGATTACTGCTGGAGGTTCTCAGATCAAGCTGGATGGTTCGGGTATTTTCTCAACCACAGGTGGTAAATTTGAAGTGAAGGCAGGGCAGCATTTGTTTATGGGTGGGGCGAAAGTTTCTGCTGAATTACCTTCTTTGCCTGTCCATGGCGAGAGTGCAGGTTTTATAGAGTTAAATTATGTTTATGAGGATTTGTCGCCTGTTCAGCAAGCGACTTATGAACTGCTATTCGAGGATGGTGCAAGTAAGAAGGGTCAGTTAGATGTAAATGGCTATGCAAAAATAGAGGGTATTGAGCTAGGGAAAAAAGCAAAAGTCTTGTATGGAGAGGATATAAGAACGGAGCCAGAGCATTTTATCAAACCATTAGAAAACCCAATTTTAAGTCAAAAAATCAGATCAGACGAAGAGGCAGCAGCAGCTAGAACTTCTTTCATAGAGTCATATCAATCATATTTAACAGATAACTTTTTTGATGATGAAATTGAAGAAATACAAAATGGTGGAGAGGTTGTCCATGACTATTATGATGACTACAGATTAGACAATGAAATTAATCCCGAGACAAAATCATATACAGATACTCATTCAAAAGATTTAACTGACGATGAAGTAGCAACAGCACGTACTTTTCAAGAAGGTGATATTTAATGGCTAATTTACCTTCTGTTCCTTCAAATGCAATTAAACCAGTTAATCCAAATGTCTCACCACAACAACTAAAAAAAGCGGATGATGATGTTGGTAAATGGTTTATGGGGTTACTTGATGGTAGTGGAACTGGCCCTAGCCAGATTGTTGTTACTGCTGTATTAGGTTGTGTCCCTGTCGTAGGACAATTATTTGATTTAAGAGATCTCATTAAAGGGATTATTTTAGTTTCAGCAACACCTGCAAATGTAATGGGGTGGGTAGATTTAGTTATTACACTGATTGGGTGTATTCCTGGTTTTGGTGATGCGTTTAAAGCTGGGTTTAAGTTGGCTAAAAATGGGGAAAATGCAGAACGTGTTTTTGATGTAATGCGTAAATATGCCAAGATTGATCCGAAAAAAGCGCTTAAAGAAATGGATTGGAATAAGTTAAAGAATCAATGTATTTCTTTACTTAATAAAATGATTGATGAAATTGTTGATGTACTTGACTCTTGGCTTGCTAAACAAGTGATAGGTCGACCAAAAGTAAATGAAGTAATCAGAATGTTTACTCAGGTAAAAAAAGATGCGCCTAAGTATATGAACGCTGCATTTGCTGAAATTCAAAAAACGGTCAATCAAATGTTAAATATGCACCCACCATTACCATCAACGGCTATTGGTAAATCAAGCCATCAAGTGCCTGCTAGACCAGTAGTGCCAATTGGTAGTGGAAAGGGGGCAACGCCTCCACCAGCTCAACGTCCATCAAATCCTCAACGAGGTGGAGCACAACAACAAGTTAAAAATAATGCGCCTACAACTCAAAGCTCAACAGTATCAAAAGCGAAAAAGAGCCATGAAATACGACAAGCCAAGAAAAAACGCTGGTCTACAGGAGTGCCAGCGGAACATATTGTTGATTATTACTCTAAAGAAAAGCGTAAGTCATTACGCAAAATCAATGATCATGGGCGCTTGATTGAGGAGTATGAACGTTTAAAGCGTAATGCAGCTGGTGATCGTATACGTAAGCAAGATATTAACCAAACTGGTATTGATCATTTGTGGTTTGGTAATCATAAAGGACGTAAATATTTAGTTGGTGAAACTAAGGGAAGTATTTTTGGTCACTTTTCTTTTTTGGCTGGTATGGCACAATCCGATGCTAAGGCGATAGAAGGAAATCGTTCTGAAATTGGGAAAATTTTTGATGAAAAAACTGAATATAATGAGCAGTCAGGTCTAGGTAAAAGATCAACTAGTGCAGAAACTTCGATCCGAAATGAAAGTGCATTGGAAGGGAGTAAAGGTAAAGCGGGTTTAGGTGGAACTAAAGCTAAAGGTCGTCAAATGAGTCATAAGTGGATCGGGGCTTCAATAAGTACAGATAACAGTATTTCACCAACACACAAATCAAATTTTATTATTGCATACAGAAGTTATATCCGAACTGGTAAAGATATAACACTTTATAATCGTGAAATATATATGGTTACTGGAAAGCAATATGAACAACACGATCGTTCAAAAGGAAAAGTCCATAATATTCAAATGCCGTTAATTTCTATTCCAGACAATACTTTAGTAGAGTGAAATAATGATGTTGAAACTAATCTCAAAAGAAGCATGGGCATTTCAAAAAAGAGAGTCTTATCAAAAGTATAAAGATTATGAAATGGTGGCAACTTCGGCAATAGAAGGGATTCCTATAACTTTAGAAACAATCAACAATTCTAAACAACTACCTTTGGAGTCTGTTTATACTAAGCTAATGATGGCATCTAATTTACTTGGAAAAGAAGGATTGGAACTTATCATTTACAGCTATTCAGCAGGATTACCTGCAAAAGAGTTAGCAGAATATTTCCCCAGTGTTATTGAGTATTGGCAGTTATATGCAAAGCACCATATCAATTTTCATAAAAGTAGTGAATGTGATGGTCATTTAGTACCGCATTTAGAGTTAATTACAGACGGATATTGGGAAGCACTACAATTAGTTTGCTTTTCGATACTATTTGGTCAACCAGAGCATTTGCCTACAATTATGGATATTTTGGCTTATGAAAATGATGAACAAGATGCATTGTTAGATAAGTTAGCTTCTCCTTGGCTACCAGATCGAGATATTTCGAATATTTATTTAAGGCAGTTGCCTTATCGCAAACTAGATAAAATATTTGCAGCCAAAGAAGAAGACCGACCTAAGTTGATGTCACAGTATTTGGATGAATGGTATGGTGCTAGCAAACGCGAGCCGTATCATGACCGACATAAGAGTAGTTTTTTCCCAGGCTATTGGTCACTTGAAGCTGCGGCAGTTACAGTAATATTAAGAATAGATGACAGTAGCTATCGAGATAAATCCTATTATCCAAAAGATTTGGTTGATTTTGCTCGGAGTCAATATACACCTCTAGATCAGCACGGAAATACTGAGAGTGATGACACTCGATTGCGCTGTGTAGCTGGTGAGATTTGTCCGCAATCAGGTGAATGGTATAGCCCAGCCAACAACATGGAAAAACGTCATTTTGATCAAGGCGAAACAATGCCTGAAATACCAAATAACTCGTGGGGCGAAACCATTTGGTATTTGGATTTAAGTCATTGATATGAATTAAAAGGAACTGATAAGGTTCCTTTTTTATAACAAATATTTTCTGGTAGTTGATAAATAAGCTGATCGAGTCTAGATATAAATCATTTAGTTTAGAACAACTAATTATCTTAGGCTGGATACGTATTGATGGAATAACTTTGATGATTACATTACTCAATGAAAGTGATTGGAAAATACAAAAAAGAGAGCCATATCAAAAATATAAAGATTATGGAAATGTTATAACTCAAGCTTTAGAGTCAGTCCAAATAATTGGTGAAAAAATAAACAATAAGGAGTTTTTAAAAGATAAACCTAAAGGTGCAATTTACTTATCATCTAATCATTTCTTGAAAGCTTCTTTAGAACTTATTATTTATAGCTATTCTGCAGGAGTTAATGTTGCTGAGCTTGCAAAATATTTTCCAAAAGTAGTTGAATCCCTTCAAATTTTAGCGAAGCACCATATCAATTTTCATAAAAGTAGTGAATGTGATGGTCATTTAGTACCTCATTTAGAGTTAATTACAGATGAATATTGGGAAGCACTACAATTAGTTTGTTTTTCGATACTATTTGGTCAACCTGAGCATTTATCAACAATCATGGATATTTTGGCTTATGAAAATGATGAACAAGATGCATTGTTAGATAAATTAGTTTCTCCTTGGTTACCAGATCGAGATATTTCGAATATTTATTTAAGACAGTTGCCTTATCGCAAACTGGATAAAATATTTGCAGCCAAAGAAGAAGACCGACCTAAGTTGATGTCACAGTATTTGGATGAATGGTATGGTGCTAGCAAACGTGAGCCGTATCATGACCGACATAAGAGTAGTCAATTTCCTGGCTATTGGTCGCTTGAAGCAGCAGCAGTTACAGTTATATTAAGAATAGATGACAGTAGCTATCGAGATAAATCTTATTATCCAAAAGATCTAGTTGATTATGCTCAGAGTCAATATACACCTTTGGATCAGCAAGGAAATACTGTGAGTGATGACACTCGATTGCGCTGTGTAGCTTGTGAGATTTGTCCGCAATCAGGTGAATGGTATAGCCCAGCCAACAACATGGAAAAACGTCATTTCGATCAAGGTGAAACAATGCCTGAAATTCCAAATAACCCGTGGGGTGAAACTATTTGGTATTTGGATTTAAGTCATTGATATGAATTAAAAGGAACTGATAAGGTTCCTTTTTTATAAAAAAATTCTGACGTTTAGAGTAATAAGATTGATTTGAAAGAAAGTTTTAATTATTCAATCAAAATTTTTTGAGTAGGTTTATGGATATTTTAAAATTAGATGATTGGAATAATTTTCATAGAGAAAATTATCAAAGTTATAAAGATTATAATTCACGAATAGATGCTATAGCTAAAGAAGTCAAAAGGAAAGGGCAAAATATAATGAATGACGAAGAGTTATTTTTAAGCCAAGAAGAAGTCACTGATTATATAGCCGAATTTAAGAAGGATAGTGACCATATCTATGGGTATGAACAAGAAGAGTTCGGTATTTGCCCATACATCACATTTTATATTTATCATCAAGATTATGAAGTGGAAGAGGCTGCTAATAGAATCATTGATATTTATGAGGAGTTTGAAAGTAAAATAATTGATAAGCTTTTTAAACTCAAGTACAGGCATAAAACAAGTACGTGGAAAAAGGCTGAAAAATGGCAAACAACTCGTCAGGAGTTATTGGATGAAATGCATGAAGGCTATAAAAAAAATTCTGTATATTTTATAGCAGCGACCACTGGAGATTCAGACAACCAAAGTGCGCAGTGGGCTTTTCAAAGTAATATTAGAGACAACGGATTAAGATATTCTAGTCTAAAATTATCATTTGGCGAAAAATGGTATAAAGAGCATAAAAAGCAATGGTATCAGTTTGTACAGCATTGTTTAATTAAACTCAATCCAATACAAGCTTATAGTGGTTATGAAGTTGGGAGTGCAGCACAATTTCCTATGGTTTCTCCAGAATTTGAAATTGTAGAACGCATTTTTAGTGACTATTTTTACGGACTAGATATCGATCATCCGAGTAACATGAGTCATTCTCATGATGATATAGATGGTTTTATCTACACACCATCATTAGCAGCAGGAATACGTACTCCAACATGGTGTTTTTTATTATCACCATATTGGTTAGATAAATTGGGATTAAGTGAGGAGCAAATCCGTTTAAAACTAGATGATCCACGAATCGAGATTACCAAACTGCTAGATCCAACAGATCCTGAAAAATTCAGTCTTTGGATTCAGCTGGGAGAGTTATCACTTTATCCAGTTGAAGAAGGTATTCCAGATTTATTGGTAAAGGCAAACGAGTTGATTAAACCAATACGATGTAATGATCTGAAGCTAACAACACTTGATGCATGGGATGATGACTCTAATCCAAGATTCGACGTTGAAAATTCTCCACAATGGATTGCTCGTTTTGATGAAGACAGCGGTTGGCCTGAAGGGAAACGAGTCAATAAGGTTAGTAACTTATCATTGGAAGAAGAAAAATTTAAAGTGAAAGGTGGAGAGTTATGCCCACAAACTGGCTATTGGCAAACACCAGCACAACCTGATTCACGACAGTATTTTAAACAAGGTGAAATTATCCCAGTACTTACTGAGTTAGATTGGGGTGATGTGTATTGGTATTGGGATGGTGAGAAATAATTTAAATAGTTGGAAAACCATTCTAGATAGGATGGTTTTCCAACTTGTGTTAGGAATTATCTTTTTCAATCAGTTCAAGCGTGTGTACCACAGCTCTTTTGCTTTAACCATCGCTTCATCATAACTATTTACAGCACCCATGGTATACAACGCGATTCCCATGGTTTCGATGACTGCCAATTCGCCATATTCATGAGACTGTTTGCCAATCCAAACTGCTTTAAATACAGCAAGGTCTAGTTCTTCTTCAATAGGGCTGCGGTCTGGTGTTAATTTTGGCAATTCGTGCTCATATAATTCGCCGCTTTTAATTCCACAAATTAACGTTTTGGCATCAGGATTACGTTCAAACTCACCACCTTCACCTTTAATGACAGCACTGTTTTGATAACCTAAACGGAAAGCCGTTTGTTGATGTGAAGTACGATAAGCAGGGTGGAAAATTGCTTGTAAGGTCGCTTTAGCATCAAAAGGATTAATCAATCGAGTAAGCGTATGAATTGGAGAACGAAGCCCCATCACATTACGTAGTGAAATCAATTCACTGAGAATTGGTGAAATGACTTCAAGTGGTAAAAATGCAAAATTGTGTTGAGCAAGCTGATTTTGTACATCATGTTCACTTTGACAAATCGTATAGCCCAAGTACTCTAAAACTTGTTCAGTATAAACGCGGTTGATAGTGTGACCTGATGCACCATGCATCACAATTTTGTAACCATGATGAGAGAGAGTAAGTGCGGCTAATAAGAACCACGGATAATGTTTGCGTTTACCAGCGTACGAAGACCAATCTAGATCAACTTCGAGTGGTTTAAATGAGAGTTGATCACGAGTCGCTTGAACAAAACCAGCAAGTTCATCTACAGATTCTTCTTTTACGCGAAGTAACATGAGAAAAGCGCCGAGTTGAACATCAAGTACTTCATTTTTAAGGATCATACTAAAAGCTTGATAAGCTTCTTCGTAGCTAAGTGAACGAGAGCCAGTTTTACCTTTACCTAAAATACGAACATATTGTGCAAAAGGATGTTCTTCGGTTTTATAAATATTTCGTTTCGTGTTCATGATCGTATTTAAAGCGATGGCTAAGAATTAAAACCAATATGACATAAAAGTGACGTATTTAGCGTAAAAAATGAAAGAAGCTGTTTAATCAGTAAACAATTGTCGTTATGAAAAGCGTATTGCAAACAAAATTATTGACCGAATGAGTCTAGTGATTTGATGCAAACGGGACATGACATCTCGAAAAAAAGTTATTAGCATGACGGCGAACTTATTTTTAAAACAAAGAAAGCGAAAGGAAATAATGATGTTAGCTTACGATGCAGATTTGGAACTCTTCCGTGATAATTTTAAACGCTTTATGAGCGAAAATATTGCTCCTCATTATGAGCAGTGGGAACGCGAGGGCATTATGCCGCGTTCAGTTTGGACATTGTTAGGTGAAAATGGATTTCTGTGTGTAGATGTACCAGAAGAATACGGTGGCTATGGTGTACCTACCCATTATTCATTAATGTTAGTTGAAGAGTCTGCACGTGCAGGCTACTGCGCGTTATCAACTGCAATTTCATGTCATTCTGAAATTGCTGCACCATATATTCAACACATTGCCACAGAAGAACAGAAAAAGCATTGGTTGCCAAAAATGGTTTCAGGTGAAGTCGTTGGTGCGATTGGGATGACGGAACCAGGTGCTGGGTCTGACTTACAAGCAATGCGTACTAGTGCAATTTTGCAAGATGATCATTATATTCTTAATGGTTCAAAAACTTTTATTTCAAATGGTCAACATGCTGATTTAGTTGTTCTTGCAGTGAAAACAGACCCGCAAGCGCGTGCTAAAGGTGTGTCTTTGATGCTCGTAGACACACATCTTGAAGGCTTTAAAAAGGGAACGAACTTAGACAAGATCGGTTTGCATTCACAAGATACATCTGAATTATTCTTTGATAACGTCAAAGTACCCAAAGATCAATTGCTTGGGAATGCTGGATCTGGTTTTGCTTATTTAATGCAAGAATTACCGCGTGAGCGTACTGCAATTGCTTCTACAGCACTTGGTGCAATTCGTGGTGCAATTGATTTAGCGACGGCTTATGTCAAAGAACGCCAAGCGTTTGGTCAAGCAATTGCGCAATTCCAAAATACGCGGTTTGTTTTAGCTCAAGCAAAAATTGATGAATTGGCAACTGCTGCATTTTATAACCAAAATGTAGAACTCTACATGGAAGGTAAATTAGATGTGGAAACAGCCGCTGCATTAAAGAGCTTTAGTACTGATATGCAAATGAAAGTAGCAGATAATTTACTACAGTTATTTGGTGGTTATGGTTATATGACCGAATATCCAATTTCACGTTTCTTCATTGATGCGCGTATCCAACGTATTTACGGTGGAACAAATGAAATCATGAAAGAGATCGTAGCTCGTGGATTGATTGGTAAAGCCTAGTTAACTTAGATCAGCCTGTTCAAAAGAGCAGGCTGGTTTTGATTATTTTGATGAAAGAATAACGATAGGATAATTCTGCTGCTTAGTTTGTTTTTGCAGTGCTTGATTTATTTTAATTAGAAAAGCATCAGCCTTATCTTGATTTGGCCAATGATCATTGTATTGACTTCTCTTTTGAATATTTACACCACAACCCGTGATTTCCATGTTCTTGGGATTAAAAGACCAATCGTTTGGATCTTTTAAAAGAACATCTAAGCGATCATCGCAACTTTTCCATAACTGAGCAAATTCATTGTTTATCGCTGGGGCAGCGTCTACGACACGGTAAGCAGTAAAGCCTTTAAACTCGGAATTGAAGAACTGTAAAAAAGTTGTGACTGACATTCCTCCCCAGATCATTGCTGTATTTGGTGCAAGTTCTATTTCAGTCAAATTTCTCTCATCTAATGCTTTGTATTGTTGATCTATTTGTTTTGAATCCATCAGTTTATAGGTGAGTTTACTTTGTGAGGGAACGATTAAATGTCGAACGTGGGTTGTTGTGGTTGTATAAAAATAAGGGGAAGCATCGCGGCCACAGCCGTTTGGGTTATAGCAGCCAATACAGCCTGTTAAACCTAAACTACTTAGTACAATCATTGGAAATGAGATTATTATTTTCATTTTTACTATTTGGTCTTTTAAAATTTGATTATAACCAATTCAGCAAGAATGGAAATTTGGATTTAAATGTTTTGTTAAAAGCATTTAAACACTCAATGTTTTTATCATTTTTAGTGTGTAATTGGTCGTTGGATCAATTGGTCATTCTGTTGCATAGGTAATGAAGTAAGTTGAGTTATCGCTACAATTACAACCCGCATTAGGCAACCACTACACGCAGTTAAATCGATATTCACTAAACTTAGTCAACTAAAGCCGAAAAATTTTACTCATTGTTTTCTTGTACCGGTTCATCAAACAAATTCGTACAACTTTCTGGCTGACAACCAGCAAGCATGATTGCTTTTGGTAAGCTTGCATACATGTTTGTTAAATGTTGTTCAGCAGGGTGTCGGAAGTCCCAGTATAAAAACTGTTGTGTTTGTTGTTTTTTGAAGTTTTGATAAAAGTGACTCTGCTTTTGCTGTGCTTGAAGATCAGGAGTTGCATTTTTGCGGTGTTCATGTGTTCCAACAGTAGTCATTAACATCATTGGTTTAGTTTTATCTCTTTTATTCAACCAATCATTTTGCTTTTCTAAAAGCATATAGTCATCAAACCATAGCGAAGGGCTTGCAGCGATGTATCGTTGAAAGCTTTGTGGCTGAGTAAATATCGCATGAAGTACAAATAACCCACCAAATGAGTGTCCAAATAGGCTTTGTTGTTTTGTATTTACGTTGATTCGTGACTCGATTTCAGGTTTGAGCTCTTTTTCAATAAATTGAAAAAATTGATCTGCTCCTCCGTATTTGTATTTGGCTTCAGATTGAAATTTTGCAGAAGCTTTCGGGGTATAGTCTAAAGCACGTTTTTGAACATCAAATGTACTTTGATTAGGATAACCAATCGCGATTACAGCTACAGGACTTAAACCTAATTTATTAGCACCAGCACCAACGGATTTTGTTATGTTAGTGGCACTATCAAATGCAGCATTTCCGTCCAGTAGATAGAGTACTGGAAAGCCATCTTTTGGCGTGTCCGTTGTAGGAACAGCAACTTGGATTAAATATTCATGTGAAGTGTATTTAGACTTCAATACAAAGCTTTGTTTATTTTCAGTCTTTGTGAATGAATCATTTATTTTTTCATTCACGGAAGTTGCTTCGACAGATGCCGAATGAATGCTTGTAATGATAGCGAAAGACAAAATACTAAAAAGTTTGAACATGACTAAGTTCACAACAATAAAATTTAAAAGAATTTAATATATAATGAAAATCATTATCAATAAAGAATCTTTATAAAAAGAGTTAAAACTCATCGTGTTTAATGCGTGAAAGTATTGCTATACTAAGCCGAATAAACAATTCAACGATGAATTGTAATCCATTCTTATAGATGATTTTGCTGAGGCTGCATTCAATGGTAAACGATGGACAAAACACATCGACTTCACTTAATTTAGAACAAATTCGCGACGATATTGATAGTGTTGATCAACAAATCCAAGAATTACTTAACCGTCGTGCTTCTTTAGCTGAAGCTGTAGCGAAGGCAAAGTTTGCAGCTGAAGATAATCCGTTGTTTTATCGTCCTGAACGTGAGGCACAAGTCCTTCGTAAAGTGATGGAGCGCAATCAGGGTCCACTTTCTGATGCGACAATGGCTCGCTTATTCCGTGAGATTATGTCTGCTTGTTTAGCACTAGAAGCACCGCAAAGTATTGCTTTCTTAGGGCCTGAAGGGACTTATACACATTCAGCTGTATTAAAACATTTCGGTAAAGATGCGGTCGTTCGTCCATTGCCAACGATTGATGAAGTATTCCGTGAAGTTGAAGCAGGTGGAGCACATTATGGTGTTGTACCTGTAGAGAATTCTTCAGAAGGAATCGTAAATCATACCCTTGATTGTTTTAAAGCATCAACTTTAAATGTCATTGGTGAAGTGGAATTACGAATTCATCATCAGTTTTTAATTTCTGAAAATACACGAAAAGATAGTATTAAGCAGATATATGCGCATCAACAAACATTAGCGCAGTGTCGCAAATGGTTAGATGCGAATTATCCGGGCGTAGAGCGTGTGGCTTTAAACTCAAATGCGGAAGCTGCGCGTCGTATTCGTAATGAATGGCATTCAGCTGCAATTGCATCTGATATTGCAGCAAGTATGTATAATCTTGAGATTTTGCATAGCAATATTGAAGATAATCCCGAAAATACCACACGTTTCCTTGTGATTGGTCGTGAGAAGATTCCACAAAGCGGTAATGATAAAACGTCATTACTCATTTCTGCACATGATCGTGCAGGCGCTTTATTAGAAATTCTTGCTCCATTTGCGAAACATCAGATTAGCTTGACTAGTATTGAAACACGTCCTGCTTTACCTGAAAAATGGGCATATGTGTTCTTTATTGATCTTGAAGGTCATATTGATCAAGCAAATGTTGCTGCAGCATTAGATGAAATTCGTCCAATGGTGAAAGAACTTCGTGTACTCGGTTCTTATCCAATCGCAGTTTTGTAATCAATTTTTATCACATAGCTAGATGAGCTATTCATCTAGCTATCACAAAGTCGTCTTATTGGGCAAATCTCTTTTATGTCTGAACCATTGTTTAAAAAAGTTGCATTTATTGGGCTTGGGCTGATTGGTTCTAGTCTCGCTCGTGTGATCGTGGCAGAAAAATTAGCATCTGAAATTGTTGCTTCAACACGTTCAAAAAAAACCTTAGAAGATGCCAAAGCATTAGGTCTCATTCAAAATGGTTACGCAACACCTGAAGAAGCAGTCCAAGGCGCAGATTTAGTTGTTTTAGCATTACCAGTTCGTGCAACACAGAAAGTGCTTGAACAGATCAAGCCTTATTTAGTTGACCATGCAATTATTACTGATGTGGGTAGTACTAAAGGTAATGTCGTAGATGCTGCAAAAGCAGTATTTGGTGAAGATTTACCCGTTGGATTCGTTCCAGGTCATCCAATTGCTGGTGCTGAGCATACTGGTGTTCATGCGGGTAAAGTTGATTTATTTGCCAATCATAAGGTGATTTTGACACCGTTGCCGACCAGTGCGGGTTGGGCAGTTGAGAAGTTGATTCAACTTTGGTCTGCGGCAAAAGCAGAAGTCATTTGTATGGATGTGAAAAAGCATGATGAAGTGCTTGCTCATACGAGCCACTTACCACATCTCATGGCATTTAATCTTGTTGAGCAGCTTGCAAATCGTGAAGATAATTTAGATATTTTCCGTTATGCTGCTGGAGGTTTTAGAGACTTCTCCCGTATTGCAGCAAGCGATCCGCAGATGTGGCACGATATTTTCTTTGCCAATAAAACTGCAATTCTAGAAGCCGTAAATGGTTTTGAACAACAGTTGCTTGTTTTAAAGAAACTGATCGAACAAGAAGATTCTCATGCATTGATGGGCTTGTTGGGCCATGCTCAAGCAGCTCGTCAGCATTTTAACCATATGTTAGCCAAAAAACCTTTGATGGAGAAAAACAAGGTGACACAGCAATTTACCATTTTGCCAGGAAAGAAAACATTTACAGGTAAATTCACCGTGCCAGGTGACAAATCAGTGTCACATCGCTCGATCATGTTTGGTGCGATTGCTGAAGGTACAACACACGTTACTGGTTTCTTAGAAGGTGAAGATGCACTCGCTACACTTCAAGCTTTCCGTGACATGGGGGTAAGCATTGAAGGACCTAAAAATGGTGAAGTCACGATTCATGGTGTGGGGATGCAAGGCTTAAAAGCACCTGCAAGTGCCTTGTATATGGGCAACTCAGGTACGAGTATGCGTTTGCTCTCGGGGATGTTGTCAGCGCAAAAGTTTGATTCTGTGATGACTGGTGATGCATCATTGTCTAAACGTCCTATGGAGCGTATTGCTAAGCCTTTACGTGAAATGGGTGCACAAATTCAAACAACTGGTGAGAAAGGTACACCACCAGTCAGTATCACGGGAAGCCAAGCATTAAAAGGTATTCAGTACGATTTACCTATGGCTTCGGCTCAAGTGAAATCGGGTATTTTATTGGCAGGTTTATGGGCTGAGGGTGAAACTTCAGTTACAGAACCAGAACCAACGCGTGATCACACTGAACGCATGTTACGTGCATTTGGTTATGATGTGAAAACCGAAGGTAATAAAATCTCACTTGTTGGGGGTGGTAAGTTAGCTGGTACAAATATCCAAGTGCCTTCTGATATTTCATCAGCAGCATTCTTTATGGTTGGTGCTGCAATCACTGAAGGTGCCGATGTGGTGCTGGAAGCTGTTGGAATTAACCCAACGCGTACAGGTGTCATTGAAATTCTAAAACAAATGGGTGCTGACCTAACTGTTGAAAATGAACGTATTGCAGGCGGTGAACCGATTGCAGATATTCATATTAAAGGTTCAAGAACATTGAAAGGCATTCATATGCCGGAAGATCAAGTACCATTAGCAATTGATGAATTTCCAGCATTGTTTATCGCAGCAGCTTGTGCTGAAGGTCGGACTGTTTTAACAGGGGCTGCTGAACTTCGAGTTAAAGAGTCAGATCGTATTCAAGTGATGGCAGATGGCCTGAAAATCATGGGTATAGACTGCACACCAACTGAAGATGGAATCATTATCGAAGGTAAAGGTAAATCTGGTGATTGGTCTGCAATTTTCGCGGGTGGCGAGATTGAATCGCATCATGATCATCGTATTGCAATGAGTTTTAGTATTGCTGGCTTACGTACTTCGGGTGAAATTATCATTCAAGGAACTGAAACGGTCGCAACAAGTTTCCCTACATTTACTGAGTTAGCAAACACTGCTGGTTTGGATTTACAGGTAGTGGATCAATAATCTAATTTTGTAAAGCTAAAGGCAGCAATTCATGTATTGAGTTGCTGCCTTTTTTATTTATGGATTATAAAACTAGATGTTTAATTGATCATTAAAGCTCAAAATCACTCGTTTTTAGATGTACATATCTAATTGGGTCGAAATTTGTCAATTTAGTAAAAGAAGTTAGACAATCAGCTAATCAATTAAAGACAATTGTATATATAATAATTCTTACCGTACGAGTCGGTTTTACTCTGTGATCCAGAGCTAAAAACATAAAAATTAGAGGGAATACCATGAAAACGTTGCAATTCATAGCAGATTGCCCAAAACATGGGGTGGTTGATCATCCACCAAATGAATGCTATATCACTCAAGAATATGTTGCTGCGCTATTGTATAAACAATTAGAACAATATGGCTTTGATGCACATCATATTCGTCATGAACATGAAAAAATTGAAGTTCGTATTGATAATCATCAATTACCTCTTTCTATCCTTTGTTCTGAACAGGATGCCGAAGGGCATATTTTATGCGAGATTACTGCAAATCCTCAGCGTGAACTGGCTTGGTTTGAAAAAATTGAAACACAGAGTATTATTCGCCAGTTAGCACAAGCTGTTGAAAATAGTTTAAAAGCTGAGCATAGTTTTTCTGATTTTGTATGGAAATCATAAATACACATACCTAATTTTTTATATCAAAGTGGAGAACAAATTTGTTGATCCGCTTTTTTATTAAATATTAATAAGAAATATTTATTTTTGTAGTGACATTATTTAATAAAAGTTAACAATTAAAATAATAATAATGTTTGAATTTTGATCTATTTTTCTATTAATTTAAAAATGCTTTTTAACAAAGAATTACTCAATCTTCTCCTTTTATTCATAATACTTTTTAAGAGAATTCATATGACCTTTATACGCACGAATTATCTAAAAGGCTTTAGTGTATTATTCATTTCCTTACTTGCGGCATGTAATAGCGATGATAAAAATACGATAAGCAACTCTTCTAACCAAAAGCTAATAGATGAAACAATTTTATCCCTACAGAATTTAAGTCAAAATTTAGTATGGCAAGAAAATCAATGTGATAGTGTTTATTCTAAAGTGATAAATGATGCGAACATTGCTGAAAAATCGGCTTTGGAGTTAAGAGCAAAGCTTAATGATACAAATAATTTAAGTATGTTCTTGGATCAGCAGATTATTCCAAAATTGACTCAACTCACTGATGAGTCAACTACATTAAGAGTTAGATGTAATGCCCCAGATTATGACGGAACAGGGGTGAGTATTGAAAGGCCTGCGATGTTAAGAGAAATGTTAAGTGAATGGCAAGGGACTATAAATTTATTGATTCATCAAATAAATAACCCGCCAAATATGAATCCTGAAATTAAATTAGCATCTTTAACAAATACAAACATCACTGAAGCAACTTCAGCAAAATCCAAATTTAAAGATTGCTCAGATAGTTTTTGTCCAGAAATGACAGTTATTCCTTCTGGGAGTTTCTTGATGGGGGGAAATATAGAAGAACAAGAACAACAAAATGTGCCTGCCCAATCGCGACCGTATGAATTACCTCAGCATGCAGTGATAGTCGAGAAGCCATTTGCTATGTCTACATACGAAACTACTATTGCCGAGTTTCAGGCTTTTCAAAAAGAAACAGGATGGGAGGTACAAGGTTGTCGCAATTGGGAGTCACGTGATGGTGTTTTTAATATGTGGTATCGAGATGATTTGAATCCGACTAACGCAGGTATGAACCAAACACCACAAGATCCAGTCGTGTGTGTACGTCGTGAAGATGGGAGAGCATTTGCCGAATGGTTATCTAAAAAAACAGGACAAACCTACCGCTTACCAACAGAGGTTGAATGGGAGTATGCAGCTCGTGCAGGAACTTCGACTGCCTTTTATTGGGGTGATGATTTGAATCTAGACCAAGCTTGCAAATATGCGAATGTGCTAGATCCAACTACAGTGTCCGCATTGCCACAAACAAGCTCTTGGAACTTATTCAATTGCACCGATGGTTATGCATTTACTTCACCTGTTGGAAAGTTTCTACCAAATAACTTTGGTTTATACGATATGACAGCAAATGCACGTGAATGGGTAGATGATTGCTGGCATTCAAATTATGAAAATGCACCTGTAAATAACCGTATTTGGGGTGAAGAAAATAACGGACAGTGTAATTTCCCTGTATTGCGTGGAGGTGCATGGATATACAACACCTATAATGCTCGAACCGCTTATCGAAATGCTTATGTAACATCACAAGCGCGTTCGATCATGTGGGGATTTCGTTTAGTTCGTGAAATTTAGTTTAGCGTCTTTAATTCTATAGGAATTACTGATCCTTTATTAATAAAAATCAGCGTAAGTTTTCACCTGAAATTTGAATAAACTTACGTTGATGGAATATTTATTTTTAAATGATCTAAGTATACTCAAATGTATTGTATGAATTAGTTCGAGAGTATAACTGTATGATGCAGTTTGATTTTTCTAAATTATCTCCCCAAGTGGTTTGGCAGCATTTTGAAACACTATGCACGATTCCTCGACCATCAAAGCATGAACAACAATTAAGACAGTATCTAAAAGCTTGGGCGGAACAGCGCAATTTGGAAACTTATGTCGATGACATTGGTAATTTGATTATTCGGAAAGCTGCCACAGCAGGTAAAGAACAAGTTGCAGGTGTGGTTTTGCAAGGGCACTTAGATATGGTGACTCAGGCAAATCGCGGTACGCAACATGATTTTTTTAAAGACCCTATTCAACCTGTCTTAAAAGATGGCTGGCTAATTGCTGAAAATACCACTTTGGGTGCAGATAATGGCGTTGGTGTCGCATTGGCGCTAGCGGTATTAGAATCAAATGATATTGCACATGGTCCAATTGAAGTATTGCTTACCATTGATGAAGAAGCAGGAATGAGCGGCGCTCGTTTGCTTGAGTCGGGTGTTTTAACAGGGCAATGGCTTTTCAATATTGATACCGAAGAATGGGGCGAACTATATCTTGGTTGCGCAGGAAGTATTGACCTTGAAGTGGGACAGCCACTCGAATATGAAATAGCACCTGAAAATTTGATTTATGTTGATTTGTTGGTATCTGGATTAAAAGGTGGTCATTCTGGGGTTGATATTCATTTAGGTCGTGGTAATGCCAATGTGATTTTAGCCAATTTCCTGAATGATTATTTGGCGCTTTCAAATGGTAGACTGGTTGAATTTATCGGTGGCACAGCAAGAAATGCTATTCCACGTGAAGCTTTGGCAACTATTGCAATTAAAGCAGAGCAATTACCAGAGCTAGAAAATGCCGTTGCTGTGATACAAGCTGAATGGCAACAAAAATTAAATGGGGTTGATGAGCAGTTACAAATCACCGCACAGCAAAATACCAATCAGATAAATGAAGTGGTCACCTTGCATCAGCAACAAGCTTGGTTAAAAGCATTGACAACTTGTCCATATGGCATTGCTGAATGGAGTAGCACTTTACCCAATGTGGTTGAGACTTCGAATAATATTGGTGTGGTCAAACTGACTAAAGATGAAGCGAAAACTTTAATTATGGTTCGTTCGATGGTGAATCAAGAAGCTGTGACATATGCACAAAGCATTCAACAGCACTTTGCTAATTTCCAGATTCAATCTAAATTAACGCCGTTGGTATCAGGTTGGACACCAAATCCAGATTCGGCTGCATTGAAATGTTTGCAGCAAGCTTATCAATCTGCATTTAAGATCGAGCCAAACTTGAAAGTGATTCATGCTGGTTTGGAGTGTGGCATTATCGCTGAACATTATCCGAATTTACAGATGGTGTCGTTTGGCCCTGATATTCAAGGGGCGCATGCGCCGGGTGAGCGGGTTAAAGTGGATACCGTAGAGAAATGCTGGGCGTTGTTGGTGACAGCTTTGGAATCGATTAAATAAGCTCTCAATAAAAGAAGCTCATGAATGAGCTTCTTTTACTTTAACAGTGACCTGAAACAGGTTTTTGTTTAGTTCGATAAACTCAATTTCACAATCAACAAATTTTTCAATCATAGAGGCCTGAGTACGGGTGTGTTCACTAATACATTGTGCGGTAAATTCACCGCCTTGTCCCAATGCTAAAGGCAGTAACAACTGATCGGCTAAATATTCATCGACTGCAGCATTAGATTCTATATATTGCTTCACCTGTTCAGCCAAATGATTGGCAATTTGTTCTGCACTTTTACGCATTTCACCTAAAGCAGTAAATAGCTGAGTGTGGTGTTGATGCTCAACTTTGACATACGCCGTATTGCCTTGGCTAATGCCATTCAAGTGAAATAGCTGTTGTGTATCTAGTTTAAGTCTTTTGTTTAAAGTCGCTAATTCCCGTTGTGCAATTTGTGCTTCTTCTGAAAGATTCAAGACGGCTGCAAAAGCCTCCGTGCTTTGTAAAGCGCCACGATCTAATAAATTTAGCTTGTTTCGATGTTGCCAAGGCTGAATCTTGATTTGAATTTCACCAGCACCAATCGGAAAGAAGCCTGCTTTATTTAACTTAAATTCGGTTTCTATTCCGATCTTTATGAGCGTAGGCAAAAAGCAATGCTCGATAAAATCAGCTGTCGGTGCAAGCGGATTATGAGTACCGCCTGTGATTGTGAGTTCACTGGCTCCATCTTGTAATAATAAAGCTGGTAAGAGGGTTTGCAAAACCAGTGTTGTGCTTCCTGCCGAACCAATCTGGAATTGGTATTTTCCACTTTGTACATGCTGTGGTGCAAAGTATAAACGCTGGCTATGTAGTTCAGCACCTTCTACATAAGCTTGGCTGATGTGTTGAGATGCCTGTACACAGACTAAATGCTGACGCATTAAACCTGATTTTTTACGCCCAGCACGAATATTGATTAATTCAAATGCCTGACCCGTAATCATCGAAAGGGCAAGGGCAGTTCTTAAAATTTGTCCACCACCTTCACCATGTGAACCATCAATCTGGATGGTCGCTGGCATATTTGCCAAAGCTTTATTCAAGTCTATTTTCCTTATTTTCTAATTTAATGAACATACTGTCAGTACATGGTAATGCGAAGTAACGCGTGACTTTCCTTTTGGCAAAGGTTTACTAGGTACATAGTGCTGAGCCTAATCAGTGAATATCGATGCACGGCTCACATGCTGCCATAGCCGCCTGAATTATTTTCAATCCCTCAGATCGGAGTAACGCAGGATCTTGTACTCGCCCAGTATGCCCAAACTGTGATTGTGAACTAAATTCACAAAATCTGTTGTTTATTCGACTAAATCAATTTGCCAATTGGCAGCCTGAATTTTGATGTTTAAATCGCGTAGTTTCGCGCTGATATCATCGGCTTGTTTTTGCAAGCTAGAAACAGGGATAACCTTCTTCCATTTGATCTCACGTGAGCTGTAACGATCAGGTTCACGATGGGTATTGGCAATCGCATCAACCAGAATCTTATGCTGTTCAGCATAACTATCACGTAAGCTTAATAGCGACAGCAATATTTTGCCATCCTCCAGCTTTGCTTGCGCATTGGTCAAATGAATACGACAAATCAATTGATTGCTTTCTTGGGTTAAAGCAAACACCTGTTTGATCAGTTCATTTGGATCTTCACTTGGTTCATCGCCATCTTGTACCAATACATTGGCGTTGATCCGTTGTTTTAATGAAGCGAGCTTTTTTTGTTGATCGCTTCGCAGTAAAAGTGCTTCTGCGAGTTTCATTTTTTATTTTCCTGATTTTTAAAACTATTAATTAAATTTAGTTTTAAAAATAATTTCCATAATAAAGATAACTAAAGTGTGCGCAGCGTTAACAGCTAATCGTGCTTCTGCTATAACAATATTCGGGGGATTTGAACCACGTCCGTGGGCTGAACCTATATGAGATCTAAAAGAGCCAACTCCATCAATTATGGAGGAAATGCCTTGCAAGATTTTTTGCTGATCTGAAGCTAATATATCATCCCTATTTAATTCTAAATTAGGTTTAACAACATCCCATAAAGGCTTAACGCTGAGCTTATTCGGCATGGGTAAAGAAAAATTTTCTATATAGTTTTTAAACGTAGCTTCAATTATTGAGCACGCTGCTGTTATAGCAGCGTGCGGGTCTGTTTGAATATTTTCCAAAGCTCTTTCAAACTCTTTTTCTATAGAAGAAAAGTCACCAGATTTTAGATAATCTTCTAATGTTCTTGTAATAGGAGTTGAGCCAGCTTGAACAATATAGCCGTTCATGTTGTAGGTTAACTGATTTCTTGATAAAGCATCAGAGATTCTCTTTCTACCATCAATAATTTTTTGGGAAAGTGGTTCTGTTCCCCAAATAGAAGTGGTTTCTTCTTTATCCATGAAATCTTGAATCACTTTTCCAAGTACGTCTAAAGCATTGGTGTTCGGATCTTCGTTACAGCGTTTAAGCCAGTTACTACATTTTTGTTCACAGTTTCCTAATGGAGTCTCACCAGGGGCACCACTTTCCATAAAAAGAGAATCTAATTTTGAATGACTGTAATAGTAATTGGAAATTACAGAGGCAACGGCTCCAATTACTGAGTTAGGTATTTGAATATTATTCATTGGTGAGCTCCTATAAAACTACTAAATTACCCTTTAACACAGACAACTTGTCTTAAGGTATAAACCACTTCAACCAAGTCTTTTTGTGCATTCATTACATCTTCAATCGGTTTATAAGCTGATGGAATTTCATCAATCACAGCAACATCTTTACGGCATTCCACACCTTCAGTCTGCGCAATCTGATCTTCTACGGTAAAGCGTCGTTTTGCTTCAGCACGGCTCATTACACGACCTGCACCATGTGAACATGAACAGAACGATTCCTGATTTCCAAGCCCACGAACAATAAATGACTTAGCACCCATTGAACCAGGAATAATTCCATATTGTCCAAGTTTGGCACTCACAGCACCTTTACGAGTAACCATAACTTCTTCGCCGTAATGTTCTTCCTTTTCCACATAATTATGGTGGCAATTCACTGCTTCAAGCTTGGCATTAAATGGTTTTGGAATAATGGTTGCTAAAGCTTTAATTGCAGACTGCATCATGATTTCACGGTTTTTCATGGCAAAGCGTTGTGCCCAGCCTACAGCAAACCAGTAATCATCAAAATGTTCTGTTTCTTCAACTAAATATGCTAAATCTTTATTGGGTAAGTTAATAAAGTGTTTCTGCATATCTTTACGTGCTAGCTCAATAAAATGATTACCGATGGCATTACCCACACCACGTGAACCTGAGTGCAACATAATCCAAACATGATCATGTTCATCCAAACAGATTTCCACAAAGTGGTTACCTGTTCCTAACGTTCCCAATTGTTTACGGTTATTGGTGTTTTTGAGGCGAGGGTGCTTGGCACAAATCAATTCAAAATCTGAGACTAAATTAGCCCAAGCTTGATCTACCATTTTAGGTGGATTTTCCCAAGAACCTCGATCTCGTCCACGTCCTTTGGTCATTCCGTGTGGAATCAAACGTTCAAGCTCGGTACGCAAAGCATGTAAATTATCAGGTAAATCTGATGCAGTTAAGCTAGTACGTGTGGCCATCATTCCACATCCGATATCGACACCGACCGCAGCAGGGATAATTGCACCTTTAGTTGGAATCACACTTCCGATCGTCGCACCTAAACCAAAGTGAACATCTGGCATCACAGCCATCCATTTATAAATAAAAGGCATTTGCGCGGTTTGTAGCAATTGTTGTTTTGAGTTGTCATCAACAAGTACTCCGTTGGTCCACATTTTGATCGGCATACTTTTTTCATTTTGAAGAAGCTGATAAGCACGTTGTTGCTGTTCTTGTTCAAATTGAGCTTGTTGGTTGATTTGTTCAACGACAGACATTTTCATTTTCCTTTCAAAGCCTGCCTGCCAAGCGTTTGCAGGCAGGTGATATTCACAAGATCCCAATGATATTGTGTGCTTATACTATTGCAGTGACTGTGCCAACTTTTTTAAAAATGTAGTAATTTTAATTTAATACATTGATATTTATTAATAAAATTTAATATTAAAATAACATTATTCATTTTGATAATTAAAATTTCAATAAATAGGATATAAAAATATATATTTTTTTATCTTAAATTCTATTTAATGGCCCGCTGCATTTTTACCTGTTCGAGCGAATTGTTGTTCTTTTTCAATTTTTAACCACAAAGTATTCTTAGGTGAAATGTGCGTTAGGAGTGATAAGCTGTGATTTCGATAGCTTAGAATTGCTTTCATTTTCTTTCGTTTACGATTTAAGGTCGATGGTTTTTCAAAATAGCCATATCCTTTTTTATACCAACGAGTAGCTCGTAGTTGATAATGCTTTTGATTGAGAAAATATAAAGCTTGATCAGTGTCTTGATCGTCTTGAAGATAGACTGTGATGGACATGCTTTGCGTTTTTTAGACTGACACCTGTCTTTTAAGAAAACGTTGTATAGGTCTTTGTATAAAGACATGTTATAACCATAGCAAAATAGAAATAAATTGCCAATTCCTATGGGTATTTTGCGTTATTTGCTCTCGATTCTTTTATTTATTACTGGGATATTTTGTCTTATACATTTTTTAGTAGACGATTTTAATTTTATATTTCTAGCGATAAGTTTGGTCTGTTTTCTGCTTGCTTATTGGGTAAAACCAAAACGAGAAAGCCATCGCCATCGAGATAATGGTTGGAATTGGCTAGATTTAATTGATTTTCCTGTAGAGATTATTTACTGGATCATCACTTTACCATTTCGCTTGTTACGAGGTCTGTTTGACTTTTTATCTCCAGACATCCCTTAATTAAAATGCCGTATCTCATTTATTTCGGATTTACTTTACTTAGTTGTCCTGTCGCATCTAACGTAAATTGATCAAAATCATCAGCTAAATAGAAATTGCCTTGATAATATTGATGGACTTCATCAGCAATCGCTTGCTGCCCAGCACAGTCTTGATGGCGTGGGCTAAAGTGTGTCAGGATCAGATTAATTAGACCTTGTTGTTGAGCAAATTCTGCAACGATCTTTGCGGAACTATGCATTGGGCCTGACCCAACTTTATCTAAAATAGCTTGCGTGTAGGTGCTTTCATGAATCAAGAGTTGGGCATCTTGGCAAGCTTGTGCCAATAAATCGGGATGATCATTGTCACCACCGACAATCGCGTGAACACGATGTCTGAGTGTCTGAATAAAATCAGCCGCTTTCAATGTTTGCTTGTTAAACTGAACGTCTAAGCCTTGCTGTAAATCGCCCCAAGCTTTGCCTTTTGCTACGCCGAGTTGAATTAAGGCTTGTGTATCTAACTTCTTCTGGGTGTATTGCGCAATAATACTAAATGCAAAACTGGGTACGCGATGACTGAGTCGATGGGATTGAATCGAAAGTTGATCAGTTATTTGCTGTATTTGAGTGGACTCTTTTACATCAGTGAAATTAAGTGGATAGGGTAAATGCAGATCGGTCAGCTGTGCGGTGACTTCAATCCATTGTTGAATTTCTTTGGGGGCGATAATGGTTAAAGGTGCGGTACGTGCATTCATACCTGCACTCGCCAATAAACCAATTAATCCATAACAGTGATCGCCATGGACATGGGTAATGCAAATGGCAACTAGGTTTTGTAATGAGAGTTTAGCTTGTTGAATGCGATGCTGTGTGCCTTCACCAGCATCGACCAATATCCAGTCTTTATTCTTGCTGTTGCGGATGGCTAAACCAGAAACGTTACGTGTCAGTGTGGGTACACCAGATGATGTGCCTAAAAAAGTAAAATGAAGCATCTTGTTGGCATTTTTCATCGAATTGCGTATTGTATATGATAGACATATATAAAATATTATAGAAATTATGCTGAATGCAAAGAAAACCGTTGTAATTGGTTTTGTTGGTTCTACTTTGGATCAAGGGAAACGTCCTGATCGTTGGCAGCGTTGGCGTCCAACGTTGAGTCTTCTAATGCATGAAGATCTGATCGTGGATGAACTGGTACTATTACATGATCGACAGCATCATAATTTAGTCAAATTTATTGCTCAAGATGCTCAGAGCGTGTCACCGTCTACTACGGTGTCGGGTCAGCGAGTAAGTATCCGAGATCCTTGGGATTTTGCTGAGGTTTATGGTGCGCTATATGACTTTGTGAAAAGTTATTCATTTGATACCGAAAAAAATAACTATCTTTTGCATATCACCACAGGCACGCATGTTGCTCAAATCTGTTGGTATCTCTTAGTTGATGCCAACTATTTACCTGCCAAACTAATTCAAAGTGCGCCAAATCAACAGAAAACGCCAGAAGGTGAATATCGCATCATTGATCTGGATTTATCTCGCTATGATGTTCTCAAACAGCGTTTTGAAGATGAACAACAACAAAACTGGCAAAGGTTGAAAGCCAATATTTCAACCTATAACCATGAGTTTAATCAGCTGATCACAGAAGTTGAGTTGGTTGCGACACGTTCCAGCGCGCCGATTTTGATTATGGGCGCAACAGGTGTAGGTAAATCCCATCTAGCCAAACAAATCTTTCAATTAAAGAAAGATAAGTTTCATTTAAGTGGGCGTTTTGTTGATGTGAACTGTGCGACGTTGCGTGGTGATAGTGCTATGTCGAGTCTATTTGGTCATATCAAAGGTGCGTTTACAGGGGCAGCAGCTTCACGGACAGGATTATTGAAAAGTGCCGATCAAGGTATCTTGTTTTTGGATGAAATTGGTGAGCTTGGACTAGATGAACAAGCGATGTTACTAAAAGCACTTGAGGATAAATCGTTCTTTCCTGTTGGGAGTGATAAAGAAGTTCAGGCGGATTTTCAGTTGATTGCAGGAACGAATAAAGACCTGAGAGCAGAGGTACAAGCAGGTCGTTTTCGTGAGGATTTATGGGCGAGACTAAACACATGGACTTTCTTTTTGCCGAACCTTAAAGATCGAATTGAAGATATTGCTCCAAATGTTGAGTTTGAATTACAACGTTTTGCTGCGAACCATCAAAGACAATTACGTTTTCAACGTGATGCACTTGATGTGTATTTAAAATTTGCTAAATCAAGAGAGGCTTCATGGCAGGGAAATTTCCGTGATTTAACCGCTAGTGTGACAAGATTGGCGACATTATCCAGTGGCGAGTTAATCCGCTCAGAAACGGTGGAAAAGGAAATTCAACGTTTGAAGCAGTTGTGGTCGATTCAAGTCACACAAAACCACTCTAAAGACGTAGATATTCTACTGAAATACTTAGATCAAACGCAGTTGAGCGAGATTGATGAGTTTGATCAAATTCAACTACGAGGAGTGCTTCAAGTCTGTGAAAATTCCAAGTCGATGGCAGATGCTGGACGTCAACTGTTTGCTGCTTCACGCCAGCAACGTAATACCACCAATGATAGTGACCGAGTCAAAAAGTATTTGGCTCGGTTTGGTTTAAATTGGAGTGATTTTCAATAGTTATTCAACAGGATGATTTCTTTTGTTCTGAGATTGGCTCGATAGAAACTCTAAATTCCATAGTTTTTCAGCATGTCGACCAATCCACCAGAACGAGGCTGCGAGCACAATAAAGAAAATTGCTTTATGCATTCCATTCCAGAAAAACTCAAAATATTTGGTATAAAGATTTAGAAATAAAAAGGTAATGCCAAAGCCACGAGATGTTGCATCATCATGTTTTAAACCATATACGATTGCAATAATCGCAATAAAACCAAATAAGATGCCCCAGTGTAAGAGTTCATATTGTTTAACACTGTACCAACTATTCAAGTCGCCATAATTTCCAAAGATTGACAGAATCCATAATGCAATAAATAAATACAGTAATCCCATCACGTAAGTTGAGTGTGCAAAGTTTTTAAAGTAAGTATATCTTTTAAACAGTAAACTCAAGCCAATCAGTACTATGCCGAACATGACGAAGCGTAAAGGAAAATTCATGCCTAGATAGTATGCGCCCCAACCTGACATATAGCCTGTCTCTGCACCGAACCATGAACCTAAGGAGAGAAGTGAAAAGACCCAAATGAGTTTGGATGGAAACCAAAATGCGAGCGCAGCATAAATGACAGTGGAGAGTAAAAATAATAAAGAAAAATGCCCGCTGCCCGTGTCGATTGCTTGTCCAAAATAAGCAACAGAAGCTGCAGTGGAAATTACGCCAGCAAAAATAATGGCCTCATTACTAAATTGATGTAATGGTTTTGTTTTGCGTCGACGATAGGCAAAAGCATAAAAACCAGTTGCCACGCCAGCAAAAATCAGACATGGGATGATCTTTGAGTCAACGAATATTCTCGCAATCAAATCTAATAAGAATTTATCGGCAGTGATTGCAGCAATTGCTATGACTGCACAGATCATTGAAATCCAAAAAGAATATTTAGCTAGCCGTTCCCAATCAAAGGAGCGAACAGAAAAGCTATTTTGTAAATCCTTTGCAACATCAGGGGTGATCGTACCTTGTTGTTGCCAATACTCAATGGTTTGCTTTAAAAAAAGTCCCTGTTTTTTATTTAACTTCATATAGAACCCTAATGCCTATTCATCTTTACTGATATAACAGACATCGGATTCAAAACAAGTATACTTTTTTTAATAATTTGTTGTTAATTCTACAGTTTTAAAAAGCGAGAAATAACTTGTCTTAATTGCTTTAAATAACCCGTAAAGAAGTGGTTAGCACCTGGCAGAATAGTAATTGGATGCTTTTGTGGTTTTGCCCAAGCGATCATGTCTGAAAGCAACGTAATATCATCTTGTTCACCATGAACAAATAGAATATCTCCGTCAATTGCTGGCGTTTTATAGTGACGTAGGTCTACGACTGAACCTGTTGGTAATCCACATAGAATCATTTGTTTTGGGCGTAAGTCTTCACTCAACTGGGCTTGGCATTTCGCTAAAACATGAGAACCAAAGCTGAAACCACCTGCGTAGAATGTTAAGCCTGCATGCTTTGAACGTGCGTATTCAATGACAGTCATAATATCATCAGTTTCGCCGTGTCCTTGGTCATGCGTGCCTTCACTACCTGATAGACCGCGAAAACTAGGGCGATAAACAACGCAGCCCATTTCATTAAATATCTGAGCCAATAGGACGGGAACTTTGTGGTGAGGTGTTCCACCTTGTAAAGGATGAGGGTGGCAGACGACAGCAAAGCCAGTAATTTCACCTTTGGGTTGATCTACAAACATTTCGATTTGACCAACAGGACCTTGGATGAAGATTTGCTCAGACATAAGATAAATAATGAATAATGGAAGAATCCACTATTTTACCGATAATGATCAATGAAAACACGAATTGGCATTAAAAATTATCAACTGTTATAGTTTCACTAAGATAAATTGATATTGATTGAATATGCTTGCTTTAATTTCTCCAGCGAAAACACTAGATTATGAAACTGCTTTACCGACAGACACATACACACAGCCTCGTTTATTAGAACAATCACAACAATTGATAGATGTATGTCGTAAGTTATCTGCAACCGAAATTGCCTCTTTGATGAGTGTAAGTGAGAAAATTGCCAACTTAAATGTTGATCGTTTTCGTGACTGGAATGCGGATTTTGATTTTTCTAATGCACGCCAAGCTTTGTTTGCATTTAAGGGTGATGTGTATACAGGTTTAGATGCATATCATTTAAAAGATCAAGACATTGATTTTGCCCAACAGCATTTGCGTATGTTATCTGGTCTTTATGGTTTGTTGCGTCCATTGGATTTGATGATGCCGTATCGTTTAGAAATGGGCACTAAATTAAAAAATGCACGAGGTCATAATTTATATGAATTTTGGGGAAATATGATCACGGATCAAATTAACCAAGATTTGAATGAAATTGATGCGAAAGTATTGGTAAATTTAGCTTCTGACGAATATTATAAATCTGTGAATGAAAAGAAAATTCAGGCAGAAATTATTAAACCTGTATTCTTAGATCAAAAAAATGGAAAATATAAAGTCATTAGTTTCTATGCGAAAAAAGCGCGTGGCTTAATGGCAAGATATTTGATTGAAAACAAATTGAATCAAGCAGAACAATTAAAAGCGTTTGATAGTGAAGGTTATTACTTTGATGCCGAAAGTTCTTCAAATAAAGAATTGGTATTTAAAAGGGATGAGCAACACGCATCTTAAAAAAAGGGGAAAGGTGAGATGTTAACTAAAGAACATTTATTAAAACATGCAATCTCACCAGATCAAGTCACTATCAAAGGGCATCTGACTGAACCACGTAGTTATGGTGTTTATGCCTTACCTTTAGATGCTGATGGAACAAGACGTTTTCGTTTTGGAAATCACCCAGTACGTCAACAGGAACTTAAACATGAGTTTGGTTCCTGTAAGCTTTATCAATTATTTCTTGATCGAAAACAAGCAGAAACTTTAGCGAAGTGGTTGAATAAAGAAATTCAGTGATGGAGCTATCATGCAACAATATTTAGCGATCCTAGAAAACTCATGGTTCGATTTACATCGACATTATCAATTTTCTGAACCGAGAAAAGTTTTTAATAAATTAATAGTTGCTTATAGTGAAAAGCATCGCGCTTACCATACAATTCAGCATTTATATGAATGTCTGGTTCTAGTTGACTCGATTCGAGCTGATTTAAATGATGCACATGCTGTTGCATTGGCACTCTGGTTCCATGATGTAGTTTATGATCCGCAAGCCAAAGATAATGAGTTAAAAAGTGCTGAATTATTTGAGCAATATTTGGCTCAAGATTTATCAGCAGATGATGTTCAAAAGATAAAGCGATGGATTATTGCCACACAAAAGCATGAGGTAACAGATGAGCTAGATTTACAGTTTTTACTGGATATTGATTTGGCGATTCTAGCTGCTTCACCAGAGCGTTTCGATGAATATGAACAGCAAATTCAACAGGAGTATGCTTGGGTAGATCCAGATGTTTATTCGATTAAAAGAAAACAAGTTTTAGCGCATTTTTATCAGGCTGAACCTCTGTATCAAACGGAATACTTTCAACAGAACTTTGAGCAGAGAGCTATAATAAATCTTGCTGTCTTTAAATTATGAAATAGTGGATGATATAATTGTGTTGAATTTTAAAGTTAATATTTTTAACCTTTCACCAGGAGATCTAGAAAGAAATAATAATTTTTTATCAGTTGATGCGTTTAATTATGTAGTTGTGAATAATAATGCTGTAGATGTTTTTTTAACTGAAAAAATACAGTTGAGAGTATCTAATTTTAAAACAACTGACAGTATGGAGTTGGAGTTTGTTTTTTATAAAAATAATGCTGACTTCTTAAAGTATTCTATTTTTCCTGTCTTTTTTGAAATTTCTAAGGATCAGAGCGTGATTCATTTGGTCAGTAATTTTAAAAATGATGATTTTATTTCACTAGATTTTCTTAAAGAGGTCGTACTTTTATTCTGTGAAAATAGAATAGATCGTCAATATTGGTTTAGTTTAAGTAAAAGTAAAAAAATCGCATATTTAAGGGTGGGTTATTACCATATAGCCACCAGACCTGAAAGTGTGATGGAATTGAGTGAGCAAGTTGAGCTGGATGGTAAATATATTATTTCAAAGCAGGATTTTTTGTGCCATTTAGGAGAGGAGGTTAATGGTATTTTGGGATATTTTGGAGGCTGCTTTGATTCTTTAAGTGATGCCCTAACTGGTGGCTTAAATGAATTAAAAGGTGTTTTGAGGATTAAATGGATAAATTTCTCATTTTCAAAAGAATATTTCGATGATAAAAATGATCTTGAGGTGCTTTTAGAGATACTAAGTCAATATTCTAAATTACAATTAATTGATTAAAAATATTATAGAATCTAGTAGAAATTAATTGAAGAAGAAATATGGGGAGCTTTATTTAAAGTAATCACTCCCACTACTATTTTTTAATAGATTATTTAAAGAAATACCCAGTCTCAGGCGAGCTTGCATTCGCCATACGCTTACGCGGCATACGACCTGCTAAAAACGCTTCACGACCTGCTTCAACTGCTTTTTTCATCGCAGAAGCCATCAAAATTGGATTTTGCGCAGCCGCAATCGCTGTATTCATCAATACGCCATCGCAACCGAGTTCCATTGCAATCGCAGCATCACTCGCAGTACCAACACCTGCATCCACTAAAACAGGGACTTTAGCATTTTCTTTGATGATGGAGATGGTGTGAGGATTCAAAATGCCGAGGCCAGAACCAATTAAACTACCTAAAGGCATGATGGCAACACAGCCCATGCTTTCAAGTTCTTGCGCAACAATCGGATCATCCGATGTGTAGACCATGATCTCAAAACCATCATCAATCAGGGTCTGCGCGGCTTTCAGTGTTGCAGTGACATTTGGGTATAAAGTTTTTTCATCACCGAGTACTTCTAGCTTTACCAGATTGTGACCATCAAGCAACTCACGAGCCAGCATACAGGTGCGAATCGCGCTATCTGCATCAAAACAGCCAGCAGTATTCGGCAAAATTGTATATTTCTCTGGTGGAATCACTGAAAGTAAATTTGGTTGATCGGCATGCTGACCAATGTTTACGCGACGAATTGCAACGGTCACAATTTCAGCGCCACTGGCTTGAATCGCTAAATCAGTTTCATTGAGATCTTTATATTTGCCTGTCCCAACCAACAAACGTGATTGAAAAGTTCGTGAACCAACAATTAAAGGGGAATCTTGCATGGGCTTACTCCATTTTTAGCCGATTAGCCGCCACCAACAGCTTGAATAATTTCAATACGATCTTCAGGAGCAATTGCAGTTTGCTCAAGTCTACTTTTCGGAATAATCTGTTGGTTCTTCTCTACAGCAAAGCGTTTTCCTTCTAAAGCTAGTGCTTGAATGAGTTGCTGAAGGTTTTCGCAAGGCGTGTCTGTTGACTCACCATTTAAATAGATATGCATGAATCAATCCTTATTTCGCATGCTTGATTGCCTGCCATGCAAGCATTACCCATCCTGCAATCATAAATGCACCACCAATTGGCGTAATTGCACCTAAGATTCTAGGTAGGCCAAGTGCCATAATGTATAACGAACCGCAGAAAAAAATGATGCCAATTTGGATCAAAATAAAAGGGATTTTTATAGGAAAACCAGGAGAGGTGCTTTTTAACACGCTTAAAATAAGTAAACCAATTGCGTGATAGAAAAAATACTGTGTTGCTGTACTCCACCAAGCAAGCTGCTCAGGTGTGGCAAAAGATTTAAGTCCATGAGCACCAAAAGCACCTAACATAACTGCAAGTGCAAGATTAAGCGCAGAAATTGCTATCCACATAATGAAAATGGAACTTGAAAATTGATGAACAAAGTTAACATATTCGAAGCTTTTAACAAAGCTTGATAAAACAAAAGGGCGTTGTCGCCCTTATGTTTGTCTTGATTTTAACTTGCAGACATCGCAGTTTTGATTTTTTCCATTGCATTTTTTTCAAGTTGGCGAATACGTTCAGCAGAAACGTTATATTCAGCAGCAAGTTCATGCAGGGTTGATTTGTCATCATCTAACCAGCGGCGTTGTAAAATATTACGTGAACGATCATCAAGTTGATCCATTGCTTCGTGTAAGGCAGAAGTACTTTGTGCTTCATAATCTTCTTCTTCAACTAAACGCGCAGGATCGTAACGATTATCCTCTAGATACAATGCTGGAGCAGTATGTGGGGTATCGTCATCGTCATCGCCTTGAGCTTCAAAAGCAGCATCATAAGCAGTTAGACGACCCTCCATCTCAAGTACTTGTTCTGGAGTCACATTCAAATCATTAGCAATCGCTTGAGCTTCTTCCAGCGTTAGGCGTTTGCTTGATTTTTTAAGACTGCGTAAGTTAAAGAATAATTTACGTTGCGCTTTAGTGGTTGCAATTTTGACAATACGCCAGTTACGAATCACATATTCATGAATTTCAGCTTTAATCCAGTGAACCGCAAAAGAAACTAAGCGCACACCCATATTTGGATCGAAGCGTTTAACGGCTTTCATTAAGCCAAGGTTGCCTTCTTGAATTAAATCGCCTTGAGGTAGGCCGTAACCCGCATAACTACGTGCAATATGTACAACAAAGCGTAAATGAGACATTACCAATAATTTGGCAGCATCTAAGTCTTGATCATAATAATAACGTTCAGCAAGCTCTTTTTCTTGCTCGGCAGTTAAAATTGGAATTTGATTGACAGTACTGATATATGCACCGAGATTTACACCTGGCGCAGACAATGACAGGGGCATCAATTGATTGCTGCTGTCAGTAGTCATGGATTCTCCTTATAGGATGGTATTTAAGTCAACAATTTCATCTTAATGTGAATGTTCTTCATCACTAAGGAAATTTGAGTATAGAAATGTAAATTTATCTATCTAGTCTTTACCAAGAGTTTAGCAAAGAATCACATAGATTCAATTAAATAGTGAAATTCATTCTCTGAAATTTTTTGAGGCTGGCATTGAAGTTGCTGAATTTGGCAATATCGTGTTACATCAATTTCACTATGTGGATCAGATGATTTCAATAAATATTGTCTAGGTGCATTAGCTTTTTTCAAAGCACGTTTCAGCATCAATAATGGCATAGGGCATGGTTGTCCCATTGCATCAATGATTTCAGGTGAATGAGATGTATCTGACATAATAATTCGTGAAGCTTAATTCAAAATTATCTTAACAAAATTTTTTGTAATTTTAGAGAGAAAAATTACAGCAAAAAAACAGCTAAATTATTGAAAAAAACAGATAGAAATATTTGAAATAGTCTAAATAAATCTATTAATTGTCATAAACCCATGTTAAGCTCGATGCGTTTTAGGATGTGTTTGATATAATTTATTGTAATAAACCCTATAACAAATGGATGTAACCGGAAATTGTTGATAGTTTTACAGAATGATTACAAGCTTTAAAATTATAAAAAATTTTAAAACCTTGTTGGCTCTGCTGTTTGCAACACCGGAAGGTCCTTATCTTTCAATATCTGAGGATTGACTTATGACAGCTCGTGAACAAGGCGTAGTAAAGTGGTTTAACGACACTAAAGGCTTTGGTTTTATTCAGCGTAATGGTGGTGATGACGTATTTGTTCATTTCCGTGCAATCGTTGGTGATGGTCACCGTTCATTACGTGACGGCCAACGCGTTGAATTCAGCGTAGTTCAAGGACAAAAAGGTTTCCAAGCTGAAAACGTTCAGCCTTTAGACTAATTTGTTGCCTTAACGCAATATAAAAACGCTCCAATGTTATTTGGGGCGTTTTTGTTTATAATAGCCACTTTCTTTTGGTCATTGATGGTTCGAGAGCATATATGACATCTGGTTTTGAAACCTTAAATTTACATCCGCAGTTGAAGAAAGCAATCGATGCTTTGGGTTTTACGAAAATGACCCCGATTCAACAAAAGGTTTTAAAATATACATTAGCAGGGCATGATGCTATTGGTCGAGCACAAACAGGTACAGGTAAAACTGCAGCCTTTTTAATTAGTGTGATCAATGATTTATTGAATAACCCAGTTCAAGATCAGCGCTTCCGTGGAGAGCCGCGTGCTTTAATTTTAGCGCCAACCCGTGAATTGGCACTACAAATTGAAAGTGATGCAAAAGCATTAACCAAATTTTCAGACTTACATCTCGTAACATTGTTAGGTGGTGTAGATTTTGATAAACAAAAGAAAATGTTAGATCGTAACTTTGTTGACATTATAGTGGCGACACCGGGGCGTCTAATTGATTTCGTTGAGCAAAAAGAAGTTTGGTTGGATCGAATTGAATTTTTGGTGATTGATGAAGCTGACCGATTGCTTGATATGGGTTTTATTCCGTCAGTAAAACGAATCGTTCGTTATTCGCCATTTAAAGAGCAACGTCAAACTTTAATGTTCTCAGCAACATTTAGCTATGATGTTTTGAATCTTGCGCGTCAATGGTTATTTGAGCCTGTGACGGTGGAAATTGAGCCTGAACAGAAAACTAATAACGATGTTGAGCAGCGTGTGTATGTTGTAGAAAATAAAGATAAATACAAACTACTACAAGAAATTTTGAAAGATGAGCCGATTGATAAGGTGATGATTTTTGCGAATCGTCGTGATCAAGTACGTCGTCTTTATGATCATTTGAAACGTGATGGTTATAAAGTTGGTATGTTGTCAGGTGAAATTGCGCAAGACAAGCGCCTAAAAATGCTCGATCAATTTAAGCAGGGTAAAAATAATATTATGATTGCAACTGATGTTGCGGGTCGTGGTATTCATGTTGATGGTGTATCGCACGTCATTAATTTTACGTTGCCTGAACAGTCTGATGATTATGTACATCGTATTGGCCGTACTGGTCGTGCAGGTGCGCAAGGTGTAAGTATTAGCTTCTTGTCAGAAGATGATGCATTTTATTTGCCAGAGATTGAAAAGGCGATTGGTAAGAAATTACCTCTAACACGTTTGGAAGGTTATTGTTAAGTTAAGCAAAATCTATCATTTGACTTTATAGAAGCATTTATAAAAAGATCAAATCAGGGCATGATTTGATCTTTTTTATTTTTAAATACAATTTAGTACTCAAATTACACAAAAGATTGAGGATTTTTTTTGATTTACTGTGATTAGTTGCTGAATTGAAATAAATCAACATGTAGAATATGGCGCATTACCTGGGAGGATATTATGGCACTCATCTCAATGCGCCAGCTCTTGGATCACGCTGCAGAACATAACTACGGCGTACCAGCGTTTAACGTAAACAACTTAGAACAAATGCGCGCAATTATGCTCGCGGCAGATGCAACTAATTCACCTGTAATCGTACAAGCATCAGCAGGTGCGCGTAAATATGCGGGTGCACCTTTCTTACGTCATCTTATTCTAGCTGCAATTGAAGAATGGCCACATATTCCAGTGGTAATGCACCAAGATCATGGCACAAGTCCTGATGTGTGCCAGCGTTCTATCCAATTAGGTTTCAGCTCAGTGATGATGGATGGTTCATTAGGTGCTGATGGTAAAACACCAACTTCATATGACTATAATGTTGATGTAACACGTCGTGTTGTTGCGATGGCACATGCTTGTGGTGTGTCTGTTGAAGGTGAGATCGGTTGCTTAGGTAGCCTCGAAACTGGTATGGCTGGCGAAGAAGATGGTGTTGGTGCAGAAGGTGTGCTAGACCATTCTCAGTTGTTAACTTCTGTAGAAGAAGCAACTCAGTTCGTAGCTGATACAAACGTTGATGCTTTGGCGATTGCTGTGGGAACATCTCATGGTGCATACAAGTTTACTCGTCCACCTACAGGCGATATCTTGGCAATTGATCGTATTAAAGAAATTCACGCCGCATTGCCAAATACGCATCTTGTAATGCATGGTTCAAGCTCTGTACCACAAGAATGGTTAGCGATTATTAACCAATATGGTGGCGATATTAAAGAAACTTACGGTGTGCCTGTAGATCAGCTTGTAGAAGCGATTAAACACGGTGTGCGTAAGATTAATATTGACACTGATTTACGTTTGGCATCTACAGGTGCAATGCGTCGTATGATGTCTGAAAAACCAAGTGAATTTGATCCACGTAAATTCTTTGGTGAAACAGTTGAAGCAATGAAAGATATCTGTGTTGCTCGTTACGAAGCATTTGGTACGGCTGGTAATGCAGATAAGATTCGCCCAATCTCTTTAGAGAAAATGGTTGATCGTTACAAATAATCATTTTGTAATGCAAAAATAGCGGCAATTGCCGCTATTTTTATTCTTAGAGGTGAATAAGCCAGCAAATTGCTGGCTTATTTCTGTTATTTATTCTGTTGAGCTTTGGAATCTAAGCTCACGTCTTTGATTTCAACATAGGCATTTGCACGAAGCTCACGCATCCAGCTATCAACCTCGGTATCAAACTGACGTTCACCAAGAATTTGACGAGCCATACGTTCTTGAACCTCTTTGGTCATGTCTTGTTGGCGCGTATCGCTCACTTGCAGAATGTGCCATCCAAACTGTGTTTGAAATGGTTTGCTGACCTGACCAACAGGTGTGTCTTTCATAACTTGTTCAAATTCAGGAACCATGGTGCCTGGGCTCACCCAACCTAAGCTACCGCCATCACGTGCAGAGCCAGTGTCGTTTGAATATGTTGCAGCTAGAGTGCCAAAATCTTCACCCGCTTTAGCACGATTATATAAGCTGTCGATCATTTGTTTAGCACGATCAAGGCTAACAACTTCTGATGGCTGAATCAGGATATGACGTGTTAGATATTGAGGCACAAGCGCTTTTTGATCATTTTGTTTGCGATCAAGTAATTTTAAAACATGCACACCATCACGAACATTAATAAGTTCAGTAGTTTGACCAACTTTTAATGGCGCAATTCGTGCAGATAGTTCAGTCGGAATTTCTGATAATGAGCGGAAGCCCATGTCAGCACCATCAACAGTTACTGTAGAAGTAGAAAACTTGGAGCTAATTGCTTTAGGGTCATCATTGTTGGCTAAAGCTTGCTTAACTTCTTTTGCTATTTTTTGAACTTCTTCAGTGTTGTCACCTGAAATCCGCATATGAATTACGTGTGCTTGTGTACCAAGTGCAGCTTGACCTTCAGGTGAGTTTAAAAAGTTTTCAACATCGTGATCGCTAATTTTAATACGTGACATTACTTGTTGTTGGCGTAAACGACCAATCGAAAGATCTTCTGCAATACGAGCACGTAGACTCTCGTAAGTACCCGGAGCAATCGCATCTAATTTTTGTTGGAATGCTTCTAGGCTATTTGCGCCTGATTGATTTGCAACTTTTAGAACAGCAGCATTTAAACTTTTCTCATCAGGTTTAATACCATATCGTTTTACTTGCTCTAACTGAGCTTGACGAACAATAAGCTGGTCTAGAACCTGCATTTGCAAATATTGTAATGGGGGAACAGTTTTGTTTTGCGCTTTAAGCTGGTGTTCTGTTTCTGCAATCCCTTGTTCTAAATCACTTTTAAGAATGACACTACTATCAACAATTGCAACAACCTCATCCGTAGGTTGTGCAAAGCTTTGCATTGATGAAGAAATTAGGGCAGCTAGAACAGTGGCTCTAAAGATATGTTGAAAAGATTTTATCTTCATTAACGTTGTGTCCAAGATTGATTAATTTTGTTGAAACCCAAAACTCTATTTTCTAACAGAGATGCAAGTTTGTTGTTTAAAGCACCTAGCCCTTTAAGAGTAAACTCCGCCATAATGGCTTTCTTTCTATGAACGTCAGGAAGCGTGGGATCATCCAAATCGTTATAGTAAGAACGACCATAAACGGAAACTGCCCAACAACAAGACTCATAATTTACACCGAGTAAATATTCGCGCATTAAATTATTATCTAAATCATATTGAGCGTGACCCATAATACGCCAATTATCTTTCACGGGTTGTATAAAGGATGCAACAGCTTGGTCGTATGCATCTTGGCGATCTGGAATGTATTTACGGTAGAAGTAACCTAGGTTATACAGGTTGCCTTTATCACCTACATAGTAAGCTTGGAAATCTCGTTGAGCATTATCGCCACTATCCATCCATGCTGAATTCGCAGCAATAGTGAAGTTTTGGTTGAGTTGGCTAGACAAGCTTACAATAGGGCCGGTACGACGTTGTTTGTCGAATTCATCTGGCTCTTGATTTAGTGTTACGCGTCTATCACTAAAATAATAACTCTGCCCAATACTCGCTTTGATTCGCTCTAAGCCTTCGGTATCCAATAGGCTGTATGTTACGCCTAGAGACAAAAAGTTATTGTCATCTAAGCGGTCATGTCCGTAGAAGCGATAAGGGTTGAAGAGTTGATCATAACTAATTGAAGCTGTTGTTGAGTCAAAGTTAGGGTAATCTTCTTGGTTTTTGTAAGGTGAATATGCGTAAAAGGCACGTGGTGAAATGCTTTGTAAGTATTTACCATCTTTTTCGAATGTTACACCTGTTGCAAAAGTAAATTGTGGAACCACAACTGACTTTTGTAAATCATCAGATCCACGATTTACTTGGGCGTCCTGATCATAATAAGTGTTGATGCTTCTTACAGAAACTTCAGGAATCGCATAGAACCAAGATGGGGTTAGATAATTATATCGAACTGCAAATTGGTTGTAGATACGTGTACCACTTGACTCTAAAGCTGAGCCATCATTAATCGATTTTTTGAAGTAAGCTGTATCATTGTTAAATTCGTATTGAAGACCTTGAGGGTCGCCAGTGACGTAATTTAATAAGAATTGTGGAAGACGCGCATAAGGTTTATCTGCATCTTTAATTGTTTCATCCAGTGTTTGGAAGTCTTCGACTTTCAATTGTGCCTTAAGCCCAGGAATACCATTTTGGTAGTTTAGCTCCCATGCGCGGCGTAAGTTCAAGTCCGTTTTTGAATTTGGGCTTGTATTAAAGTCAGAGAAATAATCTTTATCAGAAGCGTGGTTGTATTCTAGGTTTGTAGACCATTGATCGTTAATTTTCCAGTTATGCAGGAAATGTAAATCTTCACGATCTTTGTTGTCGTATTGATTGTCAGTTGGTAAATAACCACCCCAAATACGACCAGAACCAAAGTTTTCAGTCATGTATCTAAATTCGGCATCTAACTTGACACCGCGTTTACTCATGTAGCTTGGGGTTAATGTTAGATCATAGTTTGGTGCAAGGTTTAGATATACTGGAACAGTAAGTTGAGCACCACCATCATTACTATAACCAAAGTTTGGATTTAAAATACCAGTCGTGCGGCGATCATCAATCGGGAAGTTAAAGTAGGGCACAGCGAGAACTGGAACATCCTTAACATATAACTTTGTACCGCGAGTTACACCTCGGCCTGTATCTTGATTCAGCTCAATTTCTTTAGCTTGAATTCGCCAAGCTGGTTTCTGCTCGGGTGGGCAAGCCGTATAGCTCGCATCTTTTAAAATAACAAGATTTTCATTCGCACGTTTGATCTGACTTGCATGGCCATGTGCATGTTGTTGTTCAGAAATATAAAAACTATTGTTTAAATCGCCAGTTTGGGTCTTTAAGTTATAGTTAATTTGGTCACTTTGCGTTAATAAACCTGATTGTGCAAGCTGAACACGACCTTGTGCATTTGCATATGTTTGAGTTGAATCAATCGTCACTTGATCTGCACGAATGGTTCGTCCTTCTTGGTCAATTATAACGTTGCCTTGTAGGACTGAATCACCTTCAGGATTGTAGTGGCCATAGTCAGCCGTGATGACAGAGGTTGTGCTACTTGCATCAACAGCTTTGGTTTCGGGGTTAATCGGTGTAACCCATGTTCCTTGGCAGAAAGAAGAGCTTAAGTAACGGTTATCACGTAACTGTGCTTCTGGTGCAGATTTATCAACGTAATACTGTTGAAAAAACTTTTGACCAGGAAAGCTTTCTTGGTCTTGTTGAAGTTTAGCTTTAAGCTGGGCATTGTCTAAAGTCGAGACATGAGACGAATCTGTTGCTGCGAAACTTGATTGAATCGAGCCGCCACACAAGAGTGTCAAAATAGCAGTTGCTAAAGGATTAAATTTAAACTGATGTTTCATTGTCTCATTAACCAGTACGCTAATTCACAATTAATTATTGTCGCATCATAGAGAAAAAGTTGATAAGTGGCTACACTTAAGCTTTCAAAATCTCAGCTAGTTTTAGATTTTATTGCAAATGAATACACAACGTGAACAATTGATACAAACTTGGCTTCAAGCCACTCTCCAATCAGATCAATTTGAGATCAGCTTTTTGGCAGGAGATGCGAGCTTTCGTCGTTACGCACGAGTTAAGTTACAAAACAAAACATATATGCTTATGGATGCGCCGCCTGAAAAAGAAGATTGTGTTCCATTTGTGACCATTGATGAGTTTTTTGACAAGCATGGTGTGCGTGTTCCGCATATTATTGCAAAAGATCTCGATAAAGGTCTGTTGTTGTTGGAGGATTTTGGTGATGTAGTTTTATCTACATTGTTAAATGATATTACGGTAGATCAATATTACGCTCAAAGCTTTAAGCAGTTAATTGAATTGCAGCAGATTGATGCTAAAGAATATTTACCAGAGTATTCATATGACAAACTGATGTCGGAAATGCGTTTGTTAACGGACTGGATGTTACCATCATTGAATATTCAGCCTTCTGAACAGCAGTTGGAAACAATTGAACAAGCATTTGATTTCCTTGCTGTAGAGGCAACTCAGCAACCGCAAGTCATTGTGCATCGTGATTTTCACAGTCGTAATTTGATGAAAATTGAAAATGAACAAGAATTAGGGGTGATTGATTTTCAGGATGCTGTAATTGGCGCAGATACTTATGATCTGATTTCCATTACGCGTGACGCCTACGTGCAGTGGAATGCTGATCGTGTCTACGAATGGTTTGAAGTTTTCTATAACTTATTGCCAGCAGCAGCGAAAGAAAATCGTAATTTTGAGCAGTTCAAGCGTGATGCGGACTTAATGGCAATTCAACGTCATTTGAAAATTTTAGGTATTTTCGTTCGTTTGTTTGAGCGTGATGGAAAATCGGGATACTTAAAAGATTTACCGCGTGTAATGTGGTATCTGCTAGAAGAAAGCCAAGGTTATGATGAACTGAATGATTTTATGCAGTTTATCCGTGATGTAGTTATGCCAAAGTTTATTATCAAATATGGTGACTATGAGGTTGCAGCATAATGAAAGCAATGATTCTAGCTGCTGGTATGGGCAATCGTATGCGTCCGCTGACCTTGAACACACCTAAACCTTTACTAGAAGTTGGTGGCAAACCATTAATTGTTTGGCATATTGAAAAGTTACAAAAGATTGGTGTAACTGAAATTGTCATCAATACAGCATGGTTGGGTGAAAAACTTGCGAATACTTTGGGTGATGGCTCTCAATTTGGTGTCACGATATTATGGTCTCATGAAGGTGAGGGGTTGGAAACGGCAGGAGGCATCATTAATGCTTTACCATTGCTAGGAACTGATCCTTTTATTTTGGTCAATGGTGATGTCTGGACAACAATGGACTTTTCTACATTGTTGGATGTTGATTTAAGTGATAAGCAAGCACACTTGGTGTTGGCTGATAACCCGCCACAACATACCAAAGGCGATTTTATTCTAGCGAATGATTTGGCTTACACTTTTGAGCAAGATCAACTCGGTGAAGCACTTACGTATAGCGGTGTTGCTGTATTAAAGCCACAAATGTTTGTGGGTTTAGAAAATGGCAAACGACCGTTAGCACCTTTACTTAAACAAGCGATGCAACAACAACAAGTTTCAGCTGAAAAAATGCAAGCAATTTGGGTTGATGTAGGAACACCTGATCGTTTGGAACAACTTGATCAGCAAATCAAACAAGGTGTGTTCTGCTAATAAAATTAATTTTTGTCACTCTTTGATTTGTATAAGCAAAGACAAAAAACTGATGGATTGTGCAGTTTATCATGAACATAGATGTTTAACTGCATAATCGTTCAACAAGTCCTACTGTGTCTTGTATCAGAAATCGGTATACTGCACAGCAAATTTATCGAGATGTTACACCGTTATGCATCCTTTTTTTCAAGAATTAAAGCAAGGTAGCCAAGCACTAGGTTTAGATCTAAGTGAAGAGGCTTTAACTCTCTTATTGAAATATCAAGATGCACTCGTGCTTTGGAATAAAGCTTATAACCTTACGGCCATTCGCGATCCAAAAGAAATGTTGGTTAAACATTTATTAGATAGCTTAAGTATTTTAAAAGATTTGCCAAAAGGTCGTTTGTTGGATGTTGGTACGGGTGGTGGTATGCCCGGCATGATCATTGCATTATGTCAACCAGAGCGTTCATGTGTATTATTGGATTCAAATGGAAAAAAGATTCGTTTCTTGAAGCAATTTATTGCTGATTTAAAACTAACAAATGTAATTGCAGTTCAAACACGTGTTGAAAATGAAGATAGCATTGGTGAACTTGGTCAGTTCGATGTCATTACAAGTAGAGCCTTTGCATCTCTGACAGATTTTGTAAATGCTGCACAGCCGTATATGCATCAACAAAGCATTATTGCGGCGATGAAAGGTCTAATCCCAACGGATGAGGTTGAACAAATGAAGAATGAATATTCTTGTCAGGTTGTTGAGCTTCGTGTACCGAGATTAGATGAACAACGTCATTTACTTTTACTTCAACGTATTCAATAAAAAATATTAAGGGTAATCATGGCTCAAATTATTGCGATTGCAAACCAAAAAGGTGGTGTAGGGAAAACCACAACAGCAGTGAATCTTGCTGCATCTTTGGCGATCTTAAAAAAACGTGTTTTGCTGGTTGATATGGACTCGCAAGGGAATGCCACCATGGGATCTGGTGTTCAAAAGAATGACTTACTTTATTCTGTAACTGATGTTTTATTAGGTGAAGTACCTATCGAAACGGCTATTCAAAAAGCTGAAGTAGGATATAAAGTTTTAGGTGCAAATCGTGAACTTGCTGGTGTAGAGCTTGCAATTGCAGAGCAAGAAGGGCGTGAGTTCATTCTGAAAAATGCTTTGCAGGAAGTCGATTCAGCATTTGATTATATTATTGTAGATTGTGCACCAAGTTTGAGTCTAATCACCGTGAATGCTTTAGCGGCTGTGAATGGTGTTATTATTCCAATGCAATGTGAATATTATGCTTTGGAAGGTTTAGCAGATCTAACGCAAACAATTGATCGTATACAAAAAGCCCTCAATCCAAACTTGGAAATCGTAGGGGTATTACGTACCATGTACGATGCACGTAATGCATTGACGCGTGATGTTTCGGCTGAATTAGAACAATATTTTGGTAAGAAACTTTATGACACAGTTATCCCAAGAAATATTCGTTTAGCTGAAGCGCCAGCGCATGGTTTGCCTGTTATCTATTTTGAGAAAAGCTCAAAAGGCGCAGTTGCATATTTGAATTTAGCAGCAGAAATGTTGAAGAAAAGTAAAGTGAAAAAAGGAAGTGCGGTATGAGCATCAAAAAACGCGGATTGGCTAAAGGTCGTGGTTTAGATGCGCTGTTGGGTTCAATTCAAAAAGAAAAATTGCAACTTGAAGCACAAGCCTTAGATCATGGTCAACTCAAGCAAATTGATGTTAATTTATTAAAACGTGGTGAGTATCAGCCACGTCGTTTTATCCAAGAGCAAGATTTACAAGAGCTTGCATCATCAATTGAAAAGCATGGTGTAATGCAACCAATCGTCATCCGTCCAGTTGATGATGAAGAATATCCTTATGAAATCATTGCGGGTGAACGTCGTTGGCGGGCTGCTCAACTCGCGGGCTTGGCAGAAATTCCTGCGATTGTACGAGATCTAAATGATCAGGTTGCAATTGCTTTAGCGTTAATTGAGAACATTCAACGTCAAGATTTAAATCCGATTGATCAAGCGCTTGCACTACAACGTTTCCATGATGAATTTGGTTTAAGCCATCAGGAAATTGCGGATACTGTTGGCAAAGCTCGTACTACAGTAAGTAACTTATTACGTTTGTTAAGCTTAGCTGATCCAATTAAAGATTTTATGCAGCAAGGTCAAATTGATATGGGGCATGCCCGTGCCATTCTAGCTTTGAAAGCAAAAGATCAATTGGAAGTCGCTAAAATCGTAATTGAAAAAGATTTGTCAGTGCGTCAAACTGAACAATTAGTTCGTGAGTGGAGTGAACCAAAGCCTGAAAAGGAAAAGGTGCAAGTTTCTCCTGATATTGAGCATTTAACTCAGAGGCTTTCAGAGCGTTTCGGAGCAAATGTAAAAATTGACCATAATCAAAAAGGCAAAGGGAAAATGGTCATTCATTACCACTCATTGGATGAGTTGGATGGTATTTTGAATATTTGTTTACCTAACTAATATTTAGGGTGCATCCTGTTATATTTTAAATATTATTGGGGAATAATATGTGGGAACTCGTAAAGGCTGGCGGTTGGTTAATGCTGCCTCTCATTCTCTCATCAATTTTTACGGTTGCGATTACATTGGAGCGTTATCTTAGATTAAAGCGCTCACGAGTTTTACCACAAGATTTACTTGTAAATGGTGCTGATTTAGAAACACTTGTTGCTAAGTTAGAACAAGAACAGGCAATGCGCAGTCCATTAGGACGAATCCTAAAAGCTGGTTACGATCATAGGGATCAAGGTGAACAGTTTACTCGTGCTCAAATGGAAGCAGCAGCATCTCAAGAAATTACTCATCTAGAAAAGAATATCAATTTTCTCGGTACACTAAGTGCAATTGCACCGTTACTTGGTTTGTTGGGTACTGTATTAGGTATTATTGAGTCATTTCTAGTGATCGATGTTGGTTCAGCAGGTAATGCAAGTACAATGATGCCAGGTATTTCTAAGGCGCTAATTACAACTGCTGTGGGGATGCTTATTGCAATTCCAGCGATGATTGCTTATCGATATTTCCAACGAGTTGTTCATGAGTATGTTGCTGAACTCGAGCAACAATCAACTTTGTTTCATGCAGCACTTTTCTATAAAAAAGTACCACATGTTCAAGAACATCGCCGTGCAAGCTAAAGCATAGGTGATCTCATGAAATTTAAACGTTCTCAAGTTGAAGATATTCATATTAATTTGACACCAATGATTGACTGTATGTTATTTATTTTGGTGTTTTTATTACTTTCAACGACTTTTAGTCAGCAAAGCCGTATAAATCTAACATTGCCAGATGCTCAGGGTGTTCCACCTAAACAATTCGATCATAAAATTGAAATCATGGTAGACTCCACAGGGCATTATTCCGTGAATGGTCAAGCATTATCCTCCAAAGATGTTGCTGATCTCAGCACTGCAATTAAGCAAGTTGCACAAGACCGCAGAGATTTTATGTTTATTATTGCGGCGGATGCTAAGGCAACTCATCAAGATGTAATTCGAGTTATGGATGTTGCAGGCCAACTAGGTTTTGTAAACGTCAATATCAGCACAAAAGTTCCAACTAGAGGTTTCACCGAGTGAATCAAGATTTTAAGGTTTATGTTCGCCTTTTAGCTTATTTAAAATCTTATTGGGGCGTAGCCTTATTTGTATTGATCGGTTTTGGAATTAATGCTGCTACAGAAGTTTCTGTTGCGAAACTCCTTAAATATATTATTGATGCGATCCAAAATGGTAGTCGTGAAAACTTAGATTGGTTTCCAGTACTCATCGTTTTGTTGATGTTTTTTCGTGGTGTGGGTTTATTCCTTGGTGGGTACTTTACAGCGGTTATTTCAAGACGTTTGGTATTTAGTATTCGTCAAGAAGTCTATGCAAAGCTATTAAGACTTCCTGCACAGTATTATTTAGATAATACCTCAGGCCATATTAGTGCTAAGTTGATGTACAACGTTCAACAATTGACAGCCGCATCTTCTGATTCATTACAAACCCTAGTTAAAGATGGCTTGATCGTCATTGGTCTATTAAGTTATTTGCTTTATACCAATTGGCGTTTAACACTTTGTATTATCGTTTTCATGCCTGTGATTGGAATCCTTGTTCGCGTAGCGGCTAAACGGATGCGTAAGCTGTCTGTTCAAGTTCAAAATACGATGGGTGATGTAAACCATGTCGTGCAAGAAACGATTAACGGTAACTCTGTTGTAAAGAGTTTTACTGGGGAAGCATTTGAACAACAACGTTTTTATAAATCATCTGAAGAGAACCTTCGTCGTGGTTTAAAAATGGTTGTTGTTCAAAATATTAACAGTCCAATTGTTCAATTGATTCTGTCATGTGCGATGGCTGTAATTCTTTGGCTCGCTCTGAGACCACAAGTGTTTGGTGACACCTCTGCAGGCGAATTTGTTTCATATATCACTGCCGCTGGTTTAATTTCAAAACCAGTTAAAAACTTAACTGATATTAATGAAAAATTACAGCGTGGACTAGCAGCGGCACATTCTGTTTTTGAATTACTCGATTTACCTGAAGAAGAAAATAATGGTCAGCTTAAACCTGAGCTAAAGGGTAACATTCGCTTTGATCAAGCAAGCTTGCAATATGAGGATGGCACGAAAGCGATTAAAGATTTTTCTTTAGATATTCGTGCAGGGCAAACAGTTGCGCTGGTCGGACGGTCGGGAGCAGGAAAAACTTCTCTAGTAAATATGTTACCTCGCTTCCAAGAGTTGAGCAGTGGGCAAATTTATTTTGATGATATTCCCGTAAAAGATATTGAATTACTTTGTTTACGCTCACAAATTGCGATGGTGAATCAGCAGGTTGTGCTTTTTAATCGTTCAGTTCGTGACAACATTGCGTATGGTCAATTACAAGACGCAAGCGATGAGCAAGTGATTGCTGCGGCGAAAGCGGCTTATGCACATGATTTCATCATGAATCTACCACAAGGTTATGACACTATTTTGGGTGCGCAAGGGTTAAATCTTTCAGGTGGTCAACGTCAACGTCTTGCAATTGCGAGAGCGATTTTAAAAGATTCACCTATTCTGATTTTGGATGAGGCGACGAGTGCCTTAGATAACGAATCTGAATATTTTATCCAGCAAGCATTTGATGAGGCAATGCAGGGTCGTACTACGATTGTGATTGCACACCGTTTATCTACTGTTGAAAATGCAGATTTGATTGTGGTGATGGACAAAGGACAGATTGTTGAGCAAGGTACACATGCAGAATTACTTGCAAAAAATGGTATGTACTATCAGTTGCATGAACGTAATTTTGAGGAAAACTAAGGATGTCTTTAGCGCAACATATACAGGATGCTTGGAATAAACAAGCCTCATGGTTAATTGTGTTGCGTCCATTATCATGGTTGTATCGACTCGGATTTAATCTGAATAAATCTCTGTATAAATCTGGCATTAAAACTGTTTATAAAGCGCCAGTACCAGTGATGGTGATTGGTAATATTACTGTAGGCGGTAGTGGTAAAACACCTTTATTAATTCAGTTGGTTAAGCATTTACAACAGCATAATATCCGCGTTGGCGTGATCAGTCGTGGTTATGGGGGGCAAGGGCCTTTCCCAGCATTGGTTAATCGTTTATCAGAACCAGATACTGTTGGGGATGAGCCAGCATTGATTGTACAGTCTACCAGTGTGCCTATGGCTGTTGGGCCTAATCGCCAAGCCTCTATAGAGTTGTTATTGCAATCTCATACATTAGATTTGATTATTAGTGATGATGGTCTTCAGCATTGGGCACTTGATCGTCAGATTGAATGGATCGTGCTAGATCAGAATCGAGGTTTGGGTAATGAAAGATTATTACCTGAAGGTTATTTGCGTGAACCAAAAGCTCGTTTATCGCATAGTACTGTTATTTACCATACCAAAGCTAAAGCTGCTCAAGTTTCCAATAATATGCATTTACAAATAGGCTTGCCTTATCTGTTAAATAAAAATCTTGATTCTGTTTTGTTTGACCGAGAAAAATATTTTAATGCTGTCGTAGGAATAGGTTTTCCTGAACGTTTTTATCAAACATTGAGTCAAATTGGCGTGATTCAGTACCAAGCACATGAATTTCCAGATCACCATGATTATGAGATTTCAGACTTAACTTTTGATAATCAGGATGCAATCATTACGACTGAAAAAGATGCTGTGAAATTTAAGGCATTATTATCACAAAACCCTAATTTTAATATCCCGATTTGGGTTGTTCCTGTTGAAGCAGTTTTATCATCCGATTGTTATGAGTTGTTGAAACAACAATTACAACAAGTCGGTATTCAATTTTTTTAGAGCACTATCATGAAACATATTGTTATTCCTGCTCGTTTTGCGAGTTCACGTTTGCCAGCGAAGCCATTATTACTAATTCATGGTCGTCCAATGATTTTACGTGTGGTGGATCAAGCTAAAAAAGTAGCAGGGTTTGATGATTTGTGTGTTGCTACGGATGATGAGCGAATTGCAGAAGTTTGTCGTGCAGAGGGGGTAGATGTTGTATTAACAAGTGCGGATCATCCTTCTGGTACAGATCGTCTCAGTGAAGTTGCTCGTCTAAAAGGCTGGGCGCAGGATGATATTATTGTCAATGTACAAGGTGATGAACCATTATTACCTGCACAACTAGTACAACAAGTATCTCAGCTCTTGGTTGATAATCCGCAATGTTCGATGTCAACTTTATGCGAATCGATCCATAGTTTGGATGAGTTTCATCGTGATAGCATTGTAAAAGTCGTCATGAGCAATTGTAATGAAGCATTGTATTTTAGTCGAGCAACCATTCCTTATGATCGTGATGGCGCAAAAGAAACAGAAGCTAAACTACATGATCAAGCGTTTCGTCATTTAGGCTTATATGCCTATCGTGTGAAGTTACTACAAGAATATGTAACTTGGGATCAAGGTAAGCTTGAAAAGTTAGAAAGTTTAGAGCAGCTACGTGTATTAGAGAATGGTCATCGTATTGCAATAGCCGTAGCTGAGGCTAACTTACCGCCAGGTGTAGATACGCAAGCTGATTTAGATCGTCTAAATGCAATGCCTGTAAGCTTATTTGAATAATATATAATGGTCGATTTACAACATCCGATGATTTATCCATGGCATGAACAAACTTGGGAACTGTTAACAACACGTTTTCCCGATATTGGGCATGGCTTACTTTTCTATGGCAAGAATGGCTGTGCAAAACGAGAGTTTGCACAACGTTTTGTCGCTTGGGTGCTGTGTTTAAATAAAAAAGCTCAATCAGCGTGTGGCGAGTGTAGTAGCTGTCAGTGGTTGAAATCGGATACACATCCTAATTATGTTCACATCACAACAGATGAAGAAAATAAGAAACAAAATGCGAAAATAAAAATCGAAAAAATTCGAGATTTGCTTCCATTTGTTCAACAAACCGGTGAGGGCTGGCGTGTGGTTGTGATCGAACCAGCTGAAGCACTCAATATTGCATCCTCTAATGCTTTACTAAAAACATTGGAAGAACCTGGTAAGCGCGTTGTTCTTATTCTGTTAGCAGATCACTATTTAAAATTACCGGCGACGATTCGTAGTCGTCTACAGCATTTTGCTTTAGATCGTTTAAGTATTCAGGATGCTCAGCAGTATGTTCAGCAACAATTACCAAATATTTCTGTAGAGCAAATTTCATTGCTGCTAAATTTGGCAAATGATATGCCATTGAGTGCAATCGAACTTCAACAAAGCGAATGGCTTTCTAAAAGAAATAACTTTTTAAGTGATTGGCTGAAACTAGTCTCTGAAAAAAATATGCCTTTGAACTATTCTGGTAAGTGGTCTAAAGAATTGAATTTTTCAGAGTTTGTCACCATGTTTGAATATCTGCTAGGTGATTTGATTAGTTTGAAGCTCAATCAATCAACGCGTAACTATGATTTGGATTTTCAAGCATTAGCCGAATGCTATGATTTAGAAAAACTTTTTGAGATTTATAGTGATTTACAACATAAAAAGCTGATGGTAGAGCAAAATGTTCAAACTCAATTGGCTATGGATGAGTTGTTTATTCAACTTATGAATGTTTCCTAACATGATTGCGTTATGAGTTGTTACATAAGAACAGAGCATAGGCTCTGTTTTTTATTTCACTAGATGTGTTATGAAAAATATGTGTTTAATTGCTGTGCATATGCAGTTTGATGAGGGAGTTAGATGCAAAACATTGTTTGTTGTTTCATCTAATGTTTCTTATAATCAAATCAAGAAATAACGTAATTTTTGTCTACGGTTTTTTGCAATCTGATTATTCATAATCAATCAAATGGCACATATATTTGATCGATTTTTAGAATATTTGGTTATATAAGAATGATTTAAGTTTAAATTTAACAGGGGAATGTTATGCAGCCGCAAATGATGGGTGGGATTATACAGGTAAATATTCCTGATAAAGCAACCTTGCAATCTAGCTATATGCCTTTTGTTCAAGGTGGTGGTTTATTTGTTCCAACTAAACAAGCTGTGAAAATGGGGCAAGAAGTTTTCGTGTTGGCGACCTTACCAGAACAATCTCAGAAAATACCACTCACAGGCAAAGTAATTTGGATTTCTCAAAAACATACACATTTTAAACCACAAGGCTTTGCAATCCAGCTTGTGGGAGAAAAAGGTGTGTATTATAAAAATGAAGCTGAAAAATTGTTGGCAGGATCTAAGGCTTTAGATCGCCCAAGTTATACAATGTAATTATAGTCGTAGATAGGAAAAAATAGTGTTTGTTGATACGCATTGCCATTTAACCATGTTGGATTTAAGTCCTTATGAAGGAAACTTAGATCAAGCACTTGAACAAGCTCGACTTGCAGGTGTTTCGAAGTTCATGGGGATTTCAGTTGATCTTGATGATCATATTAAATTGGCAGAAATCGCATCTCGTCATCACGATGTTGGATATACCGTAGGCGTGCATCCTTGTGAAGATGATCATGTGATGGCAAGAGCAACAACAGACTATTTGGTTGAACTAGCCCAATCTGAAAAAGTTTGGGCGCTAGGTGAAACTGGCTTGGACTATTATCACAGTACAGATTTTATTTCAGAACAAAAACAATGCTTTGCTCGTCATATACAGGCTTCAAAAATAGTAAAGAAACCAGTTGTTGTACACACCCGATCAGCTAAACACGATACCGTTGATATCATTAGAGCTGAACAATCGACACATGGTATTTTACATTGCTTCACTGAAGACTGGGAAACAGCCAAAGCTGTGCTGGATTGTGGCTACTATATTTCTTTCTCAGGCATTATTTCATTTAAAAGTGCCCAAGATTTGCGAGATGTTGCAAAACAAGTACCTCTTGATCGAGTGCTAATAGAAACAGATAGTCCTTATTTAGCACCTGTGCCATATCGTGGTAAAACGAATGAACCAAAATATGTTCCTTATGTAGCAAAAGCACTAAGTGATGTATATGATAAATCGCTTGAAGAGATTGGTATGATTACCACACAAAATTTCGAGAATCTCTTAAATTTGAAATAAACGGTTATTGTTGTACTAGGAAGAGAGTTATCACGTGAAAATGGATCGTCAAGCTCAGTTTAGAGCACGAGAAGTATTAATTTTTCAAATCGCTGAGCAACTCCTATTAGAAAATGGTGAAGCAGGCATGACCTTAGATGCTCTTGCAGCAGAGCTAGATCTTGCCAAAGGCACATTATACAAACACTTTCAAAGTAAAGATGAATTGTATATGTTGTTGATCATTCGTAATGAGCGAATGCTTTTGGAAATGATTCAGGACACTGAAAAAAGTTTTCCTGAACATTTAGCTTTCTTTATGTTGCATCATTTACATCATCCTGAACGCACAGCATTATTTCATCAGATAGAAGAACGTTTATCGACAACAGGTCAAGGTATACAGCTATTATTTAGTGAGTTATATAAAGTTCGTCGACAACGTTTACGCATTATTATTCGTATGACAGAAAGCTATTTGTTGGATATTAATAGCACGATGACAACTCGTGATTATTTAGCATCCATTTGGTCTTTGACTTATGGCGCTGCCGTTATTCTCAATTCAAGTTTTTACCAGCGTTATCTTGGTTCAAGAGATACTCTGCGAGTTGCATATATCGAACAAGCTTTAGCCATGCCGAAGCAACTTGAAACAATTACGACATAGTTGGTCAATACAATGAACTGCTCGCAGCATAGTCGACAAACAAGCAAACGACATCTTATTTCTCGGTTTGCTAAAGTTTCAAGCTATGCTCGATTTAAATGCGTCAACCCTGAGCATAGTTCTATGTCTAACACCCAGACAAAATTTCATCTTGTTCATCCTCACACTCGAAGTGTAGCTTCTTGTGCAGTAGAACCGCGCGTTGTTAGACGAAAATTTGCTCACTTCGAGCATAGAGCTTTGCCTTCTTGCGAAGCTGGGCTTCTTAGAGAGAAACGTTGTTTTACTCATCCTGTAACTCAAAGCATGGCTTCTAGTCTTGCGACACGATCGAGTGTTGCTCGATTTAATCGTGTCTCAGGATTTACCTTGATTGAGGTCATGGTCGTTATTGTGATCATGACGATTATGGCATCTTTAGTTGTATTGAATATTGGTGGTGTTGACCAACGTAGAGCGATGCAAGCCCGTGAGATGTTTATTTTAGATCTAAAAAAGATTAATAAAGAAGCAACGGATCAAGCTAAGGTATTTGCTTTAAATACCCAGAATGCGACTGATGTCGCACCGTTTAGCTATAATTTGTTCGAATATCACGATCAGAGCAAAGAACAAATTCAACAAGAAGATCGGACTTGGCAGCCTTATGCAGAATTCAAAACACGTCAGCTACCTGAGCAAGTTTCATTTAGCATTGAAAGTCTGGATAATGAGAGTTATCCAAAAGCTAACAATGAAGATTTGTTGGGTGGTAAAGCACCTCAGTTAATTTGGTTTGGCAATGGTGAGGTTAAACCTGTTCGAATTCAGTTTTATTATCAGCAACAAGCAATTGGGCACGAATTCGAGTTAGATCACTTGGGTAAAGTAAATGAAAATTAGATACTCAAAACATAGTGCTCTTTCAGGTACTCAGACGAAACTATGTTTTGCTAATCCTGCAACTCAAAGCATAGCTTCTCGTCTTGCGACACGATCAAGCGTTGCTCGATTTAATCGTGTCTCAGGATTTACCTTGCTTGAAGTTATGGTCGCATTGGCTATCTTTGCAGTCGCAGCAATTGCTTTAACAAAAATAGCGATGCAATACACTCAGTCGACTTCAAATGCAATTTTACGGACCAAAGCACAGTTTGTTGCTATGAATGAAGTTGCCACGATGGAAATGAACCAAGAGTGGCTAGATGGAACTCAATCTAAACAAGTGACCTCTCAAGGTGAAACGTGGCAAATTGATAAAAAAGCACAATCAACGATTAGCCCTAAAGTACAACGTATTGAACTGCAAGTTAGCTTATTTAATGCTGATCAAGGCAAAGTAGAAGCGGGAATTACTAATGTTGTATTTTTTAATTATCCAGCAAAAGCTAGAACATAATGAATAATAAAAATGTGTTTGTAATTTCATCAGTTTCTAATGCTCAACCAAAGTTTGACTTGGTTAATTCAAACACTCGAAGCTTAGTTCCCTGTTTTGCAGTAAGGTCGAGCATTGCTCGTCAGAAATCAGTTTTAGGATTTACCTTAGTGGAGCTGTTGGTTGCGATCGCAATTTTTGCTGTGCTTTCAATGATGGGTTGGAAGGTTTTTGATTATCTGCTTAAAGTCAAAGATCGTAATGCTGAACATGAGACACATTTATTTGAATTGCAAGATGCGTATCAGCAAATTTTAAGAGACAGTTTGCAAATTATTCCTTTAACAGCAAATGATGGGAGGCAAATACAGGCTGCTTTGGTGCTCAACGATAGAAGTTTTATGTTCAGTAAGGCGGGTGTCTCAGATCCTCTAAAGCAAGGTTTGTCACCTTATGAGCGAATAGAGTATCGTTATGATTCGGCACAGAAAAAAGTATATAGACTTAAATATTCAAACTTGAATATCCCAAATCGTATTCAGCCTGTTTCAAGTACTTTGCTTGAAAATGTAGATCAATTTAAAGTAACTGTTTTGAATCCTCAAGAATTAACCCAATGGCCAGAAAATCTCAATGATCCAAATAATGTAGTAGAACTAAAAAAGCTACCATTAGGATTGAAAATCCAGCTTACGGTAGCAGGAACAGATTATGAATGGATTTATAGTCTGCTTCGTACCAATCAGGATGGTCAATAATAATGATAAAGAATCAATCACAACATGGCGTTGCATTATTAACGATTTTGGTTATGGTTGCTTTAGCGACTATTTTGGCTGCAACTATCGCAAAACGACAGTCTAATACTGCTGAAAATACAGGATATTTGATGCGGCAAGATCAGTCTTTACTATATGCCAAGAGTGCTGAAGCTTTTTTTTCTGAGTTATTGATTCAAGACAGTGATAACGGCAGCAGTATTGATCATTTACAGGAAAATTGGGCAAAGCCTATGCCCCCATTTTCAGTTGAAGATGGTGCTGTATCTGGTCGTTTATTAGATGAATCTGGTAAATTTAACCTGAATAATTTGGTTAAATCTGATGGTAAAGTTGATGAAGCAGCCAAGCGTTGGTTTGAAAAACTTTTGCAGCGAGTTGGGCTTCCAGCAGAATTAAGTCAGGCTGTAATTGATTGGCAGGACAGTGATGATGAAACGACTGGTGCAATGGGTGCCGAGAGTAACTACTATCAAGGTTTAAATCCGCCTTATTTGGCATCGAATACAATGTTTCATAGTGTTGATGAGTTGAAGCTTGTCAAAGGCTTTGAAGGTAAAAACTATGATTTGATTAAGCCTTATGTGACGGCTTTACCAGAGCAAACCAAAGTCAACATGAATACTGCATCGGCCTTATTATTGGCAAGCATAGATCCAAGAGTGGATGTAAACGCACTTGATCAAGAATTAAAAGCAAAACTCTCTAATTTAACTTATTTTAATAATGTTGATGATTTGTGGAAGTTAAATGCTTTTTCTGGGGTTGAGGATCAGACAAAAAATGATGTTGCAGGGCTGTTAGATAGCAAATCAAATTATTTCGCTGCTCAAATTGAAGTTGTTTTAAGCGAACGGAAACGCCAATTTACTAGCTCTATGGTGAGAAAAGATAGGCAAGTTACTGTTTACTCAAGAAGTCTTGCACCTTTTAATTAATTTTCATCATTGAGTTTGCAAATGGTGACAAGATTTAAAATCAATCCCAATGCTAGTTCTTTTGCTTTATAATAAAATTCGTTTGCAGATAAAGATTAGCTTGGTGCATGTTAATTCGTAAATTATTTAAGTTTGAAAATGCTCATATTGTACGAAATTGTACATCGGATCGTTGTAAGCGTTCGATTCATGGGCATAGTTATAAAGTTGAATTATTATTAAAAGCGTCAAAGCTTGATCATGGACAAATGGTTTATGATTTTGGTCTTTTAAAAGGCGTCATTAAAGAGTTGTTTGATAGTTTTGACCATGCGATTTGTTTCTGGCAAAAAGATGATGCCGCTTACATAGATGCATGTAAAACGTTTAGTGCTCGCTGGATTTCTTTACCTGTTTCACCTTCGGCAGAGCAGTTCTCACGTATTTTCTTTTTCCTTGCTCAACAAGTATTAAACTCGACTTCTACTCAGAATGGTGAGGGTGATGTTGAGGTGTATTCTGTGATCGTGCATGAAACAGATACGGGCTATGCTCAAAGCTTTCAAGAAGATATTGATAATGAGCAAATGGGCTTGTTGAATTTAGAGCAAATCATTTTTTCTGAACAAGTACAGTCTGAGTGGAGCGATACGCAGATGTATGAAAAACTGAAAAAAGGTATGAAGTTTCAAAACCCGAATGTAGAACTACAAGTAAATATTTAAATACTTTATCAATTTATTGAGCGAATTAATTTCAAGGAATTTTGATGCAATTTACTGAACAACAGCAGGACAAATTAAATAAAGTTCAGTTGGATGACTCATGGAAAACTTCACTATCAGATTTTCTTCTCAGTCAGAAGATGGATAATTTGCGTGAATTTTTGCAACAAGAGATACTTGCACAGAAAACGATTTTTCCGCCAGGTAAGCAAATTTTTAATGCATTCAATACTACGCCGTTAAATAATGTGAAGGTCGTAATTTTGGGACAAGATCCTTATCATGGCCCAAATCAGGCGAATGGCTTAAGTTTTTCTGTACAAAGAGGGGTTGCATTACCTCCATCTTTGCGTAATATTTTTCATGAGTTACATACTGACTTAGCTGTGCCTATTTCTCGTCATGGAGATTTAAGTAAATGGGCGGCTCAGGGTGTATTGTTATTAAATAGCGTACTTACAGTTGCTGCTGGGCAGCCGACATCACATCAAAAGCAAGGATGGGAAGACTTCACCGATGCTGTGATTGATACGTTAAATGAACAACGTGAGCGAGTTGTCTTTATCTTATGGGGTGCTTATGCGCAACGTAAAGGGCAACGAATTGATCGCAATAAACACCTTGTGCTGACTGCAGCGCATCCATCTCCGCTTTCAGCGAATAGAGGTGGTTTTTTTGGTTGTAAAGTGTTTTCAAAAACAAATGATTATTTGAAACAACATGGCATTGAGCCTATAGACTGGCAATTGGACGCATAATGACTTCTCCCGATTTAAGTAGCTATCATCCTGATTTAGTTATCGAACAGGCAAAAAATGGTTGGCGTATTGTTCGCCTTAACAGACCAAAATCTTTACACGCATTAGATGAATCTATTGTTAGCGCCTTGTTGAAAGTGTTTGAAGACTTTCACGTCGATGAAAGTGTAAAAGCGATTTGGTTTGATTCAACAACGCCTAAAGCATTCTGCGCAGGTGGTGATGTTCGTAAACTTCGTCAATTGGTTATTAATAATGAAGTTGATACTGCAAACAAATTTTTTGAGCAGGAATATGCTTTAGATTTATTACTTCATAATTATGCTAAGCCAATTGTCGTTTGGGGTGAAGGCTATGTGATGGGTGGTGGTCTTGGGTTGTTTATGGCAGCTCCATTTCGTCTAGTTACGCCATATTCACGTTTGGCAATGCCAGAAATCAATATCGGTTTATATCCAGATGTAGGCGGTAGCCGCTTTTTAGCTGATCGTGGACAAATTGGCTTATTTACAGGGTTGACGGGTTCGATCATGACGGCTGCTGGTGCATTTAGCATTGGCTGGGCGACACATATTTGTGAGGCTCAACGAGATAACGTGCTTCAAAAAGTTCTCAATGTTGACTGGAATCATTATCCAGCAGGCGCATTTCGTGCAATTGATGACACTTTAAATAGTTTACACAGACCTGTAGCTTCTGGGCCATTGCAAAATTCTATTGATGTTATTCATAGCGTATGTCGTGGACAAAGCTTTGAATATGACTATCAAGCCATCATCGGTTTGAGCGAAGCGAGTAGTGACTGGTTACGTCAAGCAAGTGAGAATTTACAGAAGGGTTCTCCAAGCACTGCCGCAATCACATGGTTGTTATGGCAGTGGGGTAAGCAAGGTCATGCTTGGGATGAAGTTTTTGCATTAGAAGCACAAATTTCAGATTGGAAAATTCGCCATCCAGACTTTGTAGAAGGCGTCCGTGCACGTTTGGTGGATAAGGATCTTTCACCAGAATGGAAAGCTGCTGAAAAAATTACCTTAAAAGATATTTTGTCAGATCATCCTCCAGTAACAGATATTGATAGTTGGAATGCGCTGTTAAGACAATATGGCGTTGTTTCATAATTTATCATGACTGAAAGAAATATAGACGATGAATATTGGATGCAGTTTGCTTACGAGCAGGCTGCATTAGCTGCGGCAGATGGGGAAATTCCAGTTGGAGCAGTGATTGTAAGTGATGGTAAGATTATTGGTGCAGGTTATAACGCTCCGATTAAACTGTCTGATCCGACAGCTCATGCTGAAATTCAAGCATTACGTTCTGCTTGTACATCAATTCAAAATTATCGCCTTCCTGATGATGCTGTTCTTTATGTAACCCTTGAACCTTGTACGATGTGCGTAGGTGCATTGGTTCATGCGCGTGTGCAAAAAGTTGTTTTTGCAACAACCGAACCTAAAGCTGGTTCTTTAGTGAGTGCTCGTCAGTTACTTGAGAACGGATATTACAACCATAAGTTTACATTTGAGCATGGCTGTATGCAGCAGCAATGCTCAAATCAATTAAGTGATTTTTTTAAGAAAAGAAGAGATGAAAAAAAGAAAAATCGTTTATCTAAAACGTCCTTAAATGATTAAAAATGTCTCATTAGTTGTGGCACACTAGGCCTCCCATGATTTTGATTAGATCAAAAAGGCGAAGCTATGCGTAATGCAATCACTGTAAAAAAAGAATTTAATGCCCCGATTTCTGAAGTTTTTGAATTATTGTCAAAACATTCAACTTACAACAAAGCTTTCGCTCCAGTTCAAGTGATACGTGTAAAAGATTCTGCTGATCCGCAACGTCCTGATGGTGTTGGCTCTGTTCGTCGTATGGGTTTTGGTCCAATTAAGCCGCTGCAAGAAGAAATTACTTTATTAGAAGAAAATAAACGTATCGAATATAAGTTGATTAATAACCCATTGGTAAAACATCATTTGGGACAAATTGACTTTAAAGAAATCACGCCATACATCACGCTTGTGACTTATAAGATTGAATTAACAGCAAAAGCACCTTTTGTAAGCAAATTAGTTCTTGCACAACTAAAAGCAGCCATTACACTAGGATTCTCTAAATTAGCCAAATCAGTTGCTTCATAAAAAAGAGATTGGAATGACAGTTCATATTATTACGATTGATGGTCCGAGTGGATCTGGTAAAGGTACATTGGCTGCAAAAATTGCCGCACATTATCATTTTAATTTATTAGATTCTGGCGCACTCTATCGTTTGCTTGGGCTGTCATTGTTTCAAAAAGAATTGTTGGATCAGCTTGATACAGCACTTAGCCAATGTGTTGATTGTGCATTGAATTTAAATATCGAATTCAAGTCAACTGAAAACTCGATTTTGGTTTTCCTAGATGGAATTGATGTAACAAATACGATTAGAACTGAACAAGTGGGCGAGTACGCATCTAAAGTTGCTGCTGTTCCTGAATTGCGTAAAGCATTATTTGAACGGCAACGCGCATTTATTCAAGCACCTGGTCTAGTTGCTGATGGCCGTGACATGGCAACTTCTATTTTTCCAGAAGCCCAAGCGAAAATTTATTTAACTGCTTCGGCTGAGTCTCGGGCTGAGAGACGCGTAAAACAGTTGCAGGGCATGGGTCTTGATGCTAAAATAAGCGACATTTTATCTAACATACAAGCTAGAGATAAGCGAGATATGGAGCGCACAGTTGCTCCTCTCAAGCCAGCTGATGATGCGTATATCATTGATAGTTCTAGAATAGGTATCGATGAGGTGTTTCAGTTAATGGTTGACTATATCAATAGCTGTATAAAATAGATACACAGTTTTTTATCAGTTGAAGCATTGCTTGATCAGATTTTTTGGACAATGTAACAACTTAACTAAACCGGCCTTGTCTGATCCAAGACCGCGGACTTTATCAGGTATATCATGACCGAATCTTTTGCAGCCCTCTTTGAAGAAAGTGAATTAAACCTCAACGTTGAAAAGGGTGCAGTCATCCAAGGTACTGTTGTTAGTATCGATTCTGACTGGGTTACTGTTGACACTGGCCTTAAATCTGAAGGCGTAGTTGACCGTGCTGAATTTTTAAATGAACAACGTGAACTTGAAGTTCAAGTTGGCGATACTGTTGACGTAGTTGTTGAAGCACTTGACAACGGTATGGGTCAAACAGTTTTATCACGTGAAAAAGCGAAGCGTGCTGAAACTTGGACTAAACTTGAGAAAATCTTTGAAGACGGCGAAATCGTTACTGGTGTTATCTCTGGTAAGGTTAAAGGCGGTTTCACTGTTGACATCGGTCCTGTACGTGCATTCTTACCAGGTTCTTTAGTTGACACTCGTCCTATCCGTGACACAACTCATCTTGAAGGTAAAGAGTTAGAGTTCAAAGTAATCAAACTTGATGCTAAACGTAACAACGTTGTTGTATCTCGTCGTGCAGTTATGGAAGCTGAATCTTCAGCTGACCGTGAAGCATTACTTGCTCAACTTGAAGAAGGTCAAACAGTTACAGGTACGATCAAGAACCTTACTGATTACGGCGCGTTCGTTGATCTTGGCGGTATTGATGGTCTTCTACATATCACAGATATGGCTTGGAAGCGTATCAAGCATCCTTCAGAAGTGGTTGAAGTTGGTCAAGAAGTTACTGTTAAAGTACTTAAGTTTGACCGTGAGCGTAACCGCGTATCTTTAGGTCTTAAGCAATTAGGCGAAGACCCATGGTTAGCGATCATGAGCCGTTATCCTAAAGGCTCTATCGTTAAAGCACGCGTAACTAACTTAACTGACTACGGTTGCTTTGCTGAAATCGCTGAAGGCGTTGAAGGTTTAGTACACGTTTCAGAAATGGACCACACAAACAAAAACATCCACCCATCTAAAGTAGTTCAGATCGGTGACGAAGTTGATGTTATGGTTCTTGAAGTTGACGAAGAACGTCGTCGTATTTCTTTAGGTATCAAACAAACTCGTGCTAACCCATGGGAAGAGTTTGCTAAGTCTAATGAAAAAGGCGAAAAAGTTTCTGGTACGATCAAGTCAATCACTGACTTCGGTATCTTCATCGGTTTATCTGGTGGTATCGACGGTTTAGTACATTTATCTGATATTTCTTGGAACGAACAAGGCGAAGAAGCTATCCGTCGTTACAAGAAAGGTGACACAGTTGAAGCAGTTATCTTATCTGTAGACGCTGAAGGTAACCGTATCAGCCTTGGTATCAAGCAATTAAACAGCGACCCATTCAATGACTTCTTAGCTGCGAATGAACGTGGTGCTTTAGTTAAAGGTACTGTAACTGCTGTTGACGCTAAAGGCGCTACAGTTAAGTTAGCTGATGACATCGAAGCAACTCTTAAAGCATCTGAAATCAACCGTGATCGCGTTGAAGATGCGACTAAATTCTTAGAAGTTGGTCAAGAAGTTGAAGCGAAGATCATCAACGTTGATCGTAAATCACGCTCTATCAACTTGTCTATCAAAGCGAAAGACGAAGCTGAAGAGAAAGAAGCTGTGAACAACGCTCGTCAAGCTGCTGCTACTCAAGCTGCAGAAAGCAATGGTCCTAAGACTATTGGTGACTTAATTAAAGCTCAAATGAAGTAATTTGTTAAAAGGTACGTTTCTTGTAACAGAGACGTACTTTTTTATACAAAAATACTGTAAACGGTAGCGTAGTATTGATGTACTGCGCTACCGTTTTGTATTTAAACAGGTTATTATTAAAAACATTGAGAAGTAGTGATAATTAAAGAGGTCATCAATGACGACTGAAGCACTTAATAAATCTGATTTAATTGAACGGATTGCACTTAAAAACCCACACTTAGCTGAACCTTTAGTTGAAGATGCAGTTAAGATCATGATTGATCAGATGATCGAAGCACTTTCGAGTGGTGATCGTATTGAAATTCGTGGTTTTGGTAGCTTTGCTTTACATCACCGTGAACCACGTTTAGGTCGTAATCCTAAGACAGGTAGAGCAGTTGATGTTGCGGCAAAAGCAGTTCCTCATTTTAAACCTGGTAAAGCACTTCGTGATGCGGTAAACGAATCAGCTAAATAAAAAGAGAGGTGCAGCTTATGCGCTATGTATTAATTGCATTACTCGTTGCTATTTTTGGCTATGCTTTAGCCTTGGTTCTTCAGAATCCAGCGGAATTACAAGTAGATCTATTATTTACTCAAGTTCCTGCAATGCGTTTGGGTTTATTACTTTTGTTAACCCTAGCATTAGGAATTGTTGTTGGTTTATTGTTGGGTGTTCAGGTTTTCCGAGTGTTCCAAACAAGTTGGGAAATCAAGCGTTTACGTAAAGATATTGATCACCTTAGAAAAGAGCAGATTCAACTTGCACAACAGGCTGCTGCTGAAGCTGCTGCAAGTGTAAGGCATGAGAAAACTGTTCTGGATATTAATCCTGAAGGTCAATCTCGTACTCCACTGTAATTAAAGAATTCTAAGATTATTTATAATCTAAAAAATAGCTCTTTGTGTTAATCAAGGAGCTATTTTTTTACTAAGAAAAACCTAAATATCTTAAAGTTGCTGTTACTACGATTGCGACTAAAATAACAACAATCAAAGAGTATCTTTTCCAAGCAAATAAAATTGCAACCGAAACGCCAATTATTTTGCTTATTCCACTAAATTCATTCTCTGTAAAAATTGTATTGAATATAGCTAGTGTAAATAAAAGAACGCAAGCTGAATCTGAAAGCATTTGTCGATGATGCTCTTTAAAGGCAATTCGATTCGCAAGGTAAATGCCAGAATATCGAATGAGATAAGTTCCGATTGATAAGATCGCAATGCCTGCAACCATGTAAACTGTATCGTATTTCATTTTGATTTTCTCCCTAGGAGTAAACCAAACATAGAAAGTAAAACTGGTAGGCCTGTCGGTAAAAAAGGAATAGAGGCTAAAGATAACCCACTGCCTAGAAATACTCTGTTTCGAGTCGTTTTATTTTTCAACAGAGGAAGTATCAATGCAAAGAGAATCGCAGGAAATGCCGCATCAATCCCGAAGGCATGAATATTTGGAATATTCTGACTTAATAAATAACCAATGATTACGCCGACTGGCCAAAGAATAGCGATACCTATTCCACACATCCAATATGCTGATTTTTTTATAGCTGGTTGTTGTTGGCTCAATCCAAACATAACACTTTCATCATTCATGATGTGACATGCAATAAAACGGAAAGAATTTTTTTCTATAAAGTCAGCAACAGATAGCCCAAAGGGTAAGTGACGTAAATTAATCAGAATCCCTGTGAATGCAGCAAAAATGGGGTTTGCACCCGTTGCAATCATACCAATAAAAGTAAATTCAGCAGCACCAGCGAGAACTGTCAAAGAAAGCGCGAGCGGAATCCAAAGCGGAATATTAAAACTAGCAGCAACAGCACCTAATGAAATACCAACGATCCCTGTAGCTACAGAGATCAAAACAATTGCTTTAATTAGGTCATATTGTATTTTATTAGACATATCTGATTTCTATATCAAACGAACGTGCGATATAATAGTGCATTGTCATGATGTTCGTCAAAGCGAACAATCGTTTTTTATGGTGTACTATGTCATTGCCAATTGAAATAGTTGCAAAAGGTTTGCAGAGAGAGAGACAAAAAGCTGGATTATCATTAGCAGAAGTCGCTAGACGTGCTGGTATTGCAAAATCAACTTTATCTCAGTTAGAAGCCGCACAAGGAAATCCTAGTTTGGAAACCTTATGGGCATTGTGTGTAGCTTTGGACATTCCATTTGCTAAATTAATGGAAAGCAATATTGCTCAAACCCAAGTCATTCGTTTCGGCGAAGGCCCGTCTGTTTCATCAGAAGTAGCACATTATCAAGCAATCTTATTAGCAAACTGTCCAACAGGTGCAAGACGTGATGTTTATATCTTGACAACTCAGCCTGGTGAGCCGCGTTGCAGTAAACCGCATCCGATTGGTAGTGTTGAGCACATTATTATTATGAAAGGTAAAGCGAAAGTCGGCTTGATTACTGAACCAATGATATTGGAGGAAGGAGATTATATTTGTTATCCTGCTGATCAAGATCATATTTTTGAAGCATTAGAATTAGATACACGTGCAATATTAATTTCCGAACAAAGATGATTTAGGTTTGATAGAAATGCTTTTTTTCATTAAGCGTGTTTTCATACTTTGTTCATTTTATTATTCACTCTATAATTAAGCCGATTTTTATGTGATGGAACTAGATTCGTGAGTATTATTGTTGCCTTAGACGCAAAAAGCCAATATGACGCCTTAACAATTGTAGAACAGCTTGATCCGTCACTTTGTCGCGTCAAAGTTGGTAAAGAATTATTTACGCATGAAGGGCCATCGGTTGTTAAAAATTTACAAGATAAAGGCTATGAAGTATTCCTTGATTTAAAATTCCATGATATTCCAAATACGACAGCCCAAGCTGTATGCGCTGCTGCTGACTTAGGTGTGTGGATGGTCAATGTACATGCATCTGGTGGTCGTAAAATGATGGAAACCTGTGTAGAGCGTTTAAAAGCAGGTAACTATAAGACTCAACTCATTGCAGTCACAGTTTTAACTTCAATGGGTCGTGAGGATTTACGTGATATTGGTTTAGATATTGAACCAGTCGAACACGTAAAACGTTTAGCGAAATTAACTCAAGAAAGTGGTTTAGATGGTGTTGTATGCTCAGCACAAGAAGCAAAAATTCTACGTGACATGTTGGGTCAAGAGTTTGCATTGGTGACGCCGGGTATTCGTCCTGAAGGTTCAAATGCAGATGACCAAAAACGCATTGTCACACCTAAACAAGCAATCTTAGATGGTTCTACTCATCTAGTGATTGGTAGACCAATTACTAAGGCTGAAAATCCTACTGAAATGTTGAAATCGATTTTAGCTTCTATCTAACTCATTTGTTTTATAAAAATAGGTGGTATGAATTGCCACCTATTTTATTTGAATTGCATAGTTTTTTAGTAATTAGAAATTTAAGCTCAAAAATAAACTAATTAATAATGGTGCAAGTAACGATAAAATTAATCCACTCATCATCGCATGAGGAACATAATGCGTACCGCACGATTGTTTTACCATCGCAAGTGTAACGTCCATTGAGGTGGCACCTGCACTCGAAATTGCAGAGCGAGGGAAACGCCAACCTAAACAGTACATCAATAAAATTGCAAAAATTTCTCTAAATAGATCTGTTAATAAGGCAATTCCACCTAGCTTAGGTGAGTGCAATTCAGTGAATAAAATTCCAGACATTGAATACCAGCCGTAACCTTGGGCTAAGGCCATAACTTCATTTAGATGATACTGCTTAGACAAGAGTAAATAATTAAAGAGTGCTGCAAGGCAAGAGCCGATAAAAGCGGCTAGAGGTACTAAGAGAATTCGCCAGCTTAACCAGCTACGGTCAAATTGTGTAAACGCCAGTTCGACACCGATGAGAAAAATAAAAATGAGTAATAAATACCAACTATTGAACTCAAATTGTATTTCAGACCTATTTATTAATATACCTAGTAGAATACCGATAATTAGCGCTAGAAATGCTTTGGCTATATTTTTTAAAGCATCCACAAATAGGTGTAATGAAATCTTGCCTTGTACGCTTTGCCGATCAATCAATTTGTACGTCAATAAACAAACAAAGAATGAACCAATCGAGGTCGTAAAAGCAATCAAGATTGCTGGCGGAAGGATAGTTGTAGGATGATCAATATGATTGAGCGCTTGGGTCAATTCAAATGCCACACTTACTAATAGAATATAAGAAAAATAAGGAAGAATTTTAAATACAAATTGCTTTAGATTTTTAGAAAGATGGGGTGCTATAAAATAGCCTAAGCTAATCGCAATAAATATTTGGAAGATTAGAATAAATGAATGCATAAAAAAAGCAGGTTATAAATAACCTGCTTATTATGAAGAATTATTGATTAAGCTGCATTGTTTTTTGCATTTGCTGTTGTGCTCATAAAGTTATAATCAGCAACATTCACTTTGCGAGTTTCTAGCCAATATTTCCAAGTATAAGTTGGCCATAAAGAGAAGTTTTTACCATCAGCCGCTTGATACCAACTGCTGCAACCGCCAGCTTGCCAAACTGTTCCTTTCAGTTGTTCTTGTACGCGTTCATTAAACTGATCTTGTACATCATGTTTGATTTCAACAGCTTGTGTGCCAGTTTTATCTACGGTTTGAATGAGCTGTAAGATGTAATTCACTTGTGACTCGATCATGAAGATTACCGAGTTATGACCAAGAATCGTATTAGGCCCTAAGAGTTGGAATAGGTTAGGGAAGTTCTTAGTGCTTACACCATAATAACTTTCTGCACCATCTTTCCATGCTTGTTTAAGCTCAATCCCATTACGACCGACACAGTTAAAGTGCTTTAAGTAAATACGCGGGTCAGTAATAAAGCCTGTACCGTAAATCAAGCAATCAATCTGACGCTCTTGACCATCTTTGGTAATGATCCCGCTTGTAGTCACTTCTTGAATGCCATCAGTTACCAATTCAACATTTTTACGATTAAAGGTAGGGAAGTATTTGTTTGAGATCAAAATACGTTTACAACCCATAACAAAGTCTGGGGTTAGTTTTTTCGCCAATTCCTTGTCTTTCACTTGGAAACGGATAAATGCTTCAGCAAGTTTTTGTCCATATTTCATAATTTGTGGTTGTACAATCGGTACAACACGTGATTCATTAGTCCAGTACAGGCGAGTGCGGTGAATTTGACGATAAATATTTGAAGCTTTAAAGAGTGATTTACTCAGTTGTGAATATTTACGTTCGTCACGCGGAATCACCCATGCTGCTGTGCGTTGAAACACATAAAGTTGTTTAACATCTTTCGCAATTTCAGGGATATATTGAATAGCACTGCCGCCTGTACCAATGGATGCAACAGATTTACCTTCTAAACTATAGTCGTGATCCCATTGTGAAGAATGGAATACTTTGCCTTTAAATTTCTCTATTCCTTTAAGATGCGGAACTTGAGGAACGTGTAAAGGTCCAGAGGCAAAGATAACAAATTGAGCTTCAAGAGTTGGCTGATCTTTTAACTCTAAAGTCCAAACATTACGAGTTTCGTCGAACTCGGCATTGGTCACTTCATGATTAAACTTACAATAATCTTTTAGTTTATATTGCTCAGTAATATCTTGAATATATTCAAAAATTTCATCTGCCTCAGCGTAACGCTTTGACCAGTCTGTTTTAGGTGCAAATGAAAGTGAATACATATGTGATTGAACATCACAAGCTGCACCAGGATATTGGTTTTCACGCCATGTACCACCGACATCATTGGTCTTTTCTAAAATTACAAAATCGTTGATTTGACTTTGTAATAGTCGAATTGCCATTGCTAATCCACCAAAACCAGCACCAATAATTGCAACTTTAGTTTTTTGAATCGCATTTTGGGATACTTCACGCATAGCCTACGCCCTATATACAGCTAAATTTTGCTCAATTTTAAAGGTTTTGTTGAGATTAAATATGATTGTATAGACGCAAAACTTGATCATTTCGGCAATTTATTTGCTCGTTCTTTTGTAGTACAACATTAAAGTTTTGAGAATTGTATTTGATGAGATGAAAAGATCTATCCTCGGATTGATGTATTTGATTCAAGGCATGCGGCATGTCGGTATTGATGTGGATGCTCGCCTCGCAGATATGGGAATTCAAGCTGATGCTTTAGATCCAAGCTCTATTATTCCAGATGCAATTGAATGGGATATTTTACAACATATTAGTCAGGATCTTCGTGCTGAACAAGGTCTGTTTATCGGTCAGCATTATGCACTCGCAGGTTATGGGCCTTTTCTCATGTTGTTGGTAACAAGTGAGAATTTACATACTGCTTTGCACAATGGTGTCCGTTTTCAGCGTTTAACTCATCTTTTTGGTTCATTGGATCTCAATATTACTGAGCATCAAATCTATTTAGATTATCAGCCTGTTCAATTGGACACTCACTTAGGTCATTTAAGAGCACAATGCGAAATTTCAGGTACTTATAAGTTTTTGCAAGATATTTTCAAGATGATGGGGCTTGAAACGCCTAAAATTAAAATTGAATTACCATTTCAAAGACCTGCTGATTTATCATTATTATCTGCATATCAAGAATATTATGGACAAGATGTCAAATTCGACTGTAAACAAGCATCGTTTATTCTGAATGATATCGAAATTTTAAAAGTAAAAATTCCTTCTGCTGATGCGATTACTTGTCGTGTTTATGAAGAAAAATGCCTACAAGACTTAGCGAACTTGCAGAAAAGTGAAAAGCAAAAACTTACTGTTGTTGAGTATGTCGAAGATTATTTAGAGCTGCAAAATGGAATCATTCCAACGATGGCAGAAACGGCATGTGCTTTACATATTCCTGAGCGTACATTAAGACATCAATTGCAGCAAATGCAGACCAGCTATAAAGAAATTCGTGAACGTCTGATCAAACAGAAGGCAATAAAATTTATAGAAGACAGTTCATATTCGATTGAACAAGTGGCAGAATTGCTTGGTTATTCTGAACCAGCAGCGTTTAATCATGCGTTCAAAAGATGGTTTGGACAGAGCCCAAGACAATATAATCGAAATAATTAAATGATTAAAAATGGTACATTATGATGTTTAAACTCTATGATAATTAAGCCTAAAATCTAATGTCTTTGAACTCAATGTTCGATATAATTTTCACCAATTAAAATTGCAATAACACCTTATGTCAAATTCTAAACCAGACTCATATAGCACTGCATTTATCCCAACATCACCTGCAGAGCGTTATGCTCAAGCACTTGATTCAGGACAATTCATGCCAGATGAAGCGCAAGCTGAGGCAGTGCAAGAGTTAGATCGAGTATGGAAAGAGTTACTCACTCGCTATAAAGCATCAAAGAAGGCATTTCGGCGTTTCCGTCGTCAGACCTATCCAAAAGGTGTTTATATGTGGGGTGGTGTAGGTCGTGGGAAAACATGGCTAATGGATCAGTTCTATGATGCTGTTCCATTTCGTCGTAAAACACGTATGCATTTCCATCATTTTATGCAACATGTTCACAAAGAGTTGAACAAGTTATCTGGTCAACGCAATCCATTGGATTTGGTAGCTGATCAGATCTATAAAAATGCTGTTGTGATTTGTTTTGACGAATTCTTTGTGTCGAATGTTACCGATGCGATGATTTTAAGTGATTTATTTCAAAAGCTATTTGAGCGCGGAATTACTTTGATCGCCACATCAAATATTGCACCAGAAGGATTATATAAAAATGGTATTCACCGCGATCGTTTCTTACCAACAATTGAGCTAGTACAAAAAAACTGTACGGTTTTGAATGTTGATGCAGGTGTTGATTACCGTTTACGTGTTTTAAAGCAAGCACAATTATTTAAGTATCCATTAACCAATGATGCACAGTCTTGGTTATCGGATCGCTTTAAGGCATTGACGCAAACACAAGTTCAGTCGAATTCTCCAATCATGATTAATAATCGTATTGTAGAGACCTTAGGTCATACCGAAGATGTTTTGTGGTGTGAGTTTTCTGAACTATGTTTCAAACCAAGAAGTCCAGCGGACTTTATTGAAATTGCGAATATTTACAACACCGTTTTAGTGAGTAACGTACCTCATTTAACAGATTTCTTATCCGAAGGTACGCGTCGATTTATTTATTTGGTCGATGAGTTCTATGATCGTGGTGTAAAGCTTTTGCTTACCTCTGAAGACTCAATTATTGAACTATACGAAGGTTCAAAATTGGCTTTCGAGATTGAACGGACTAGATCACGTTTACTCGAAATGCAATCTGATGATTATTTACATTCTGAGCATCGACAAATACAAGTCGCAAAAACTTCATAAATGAAAAGGCATTCTACGGAATGCCTTTTTTTATAAATTCGATACAGAGAAGGCTTTATTCTTGGTTGAATTTTGTTATAAATAAATGGCTTTAATGGAAATAAGTAAATTACAAACTAGAAAGGGATTTTTCTCCGTATATTTGATGTTTTGTCAATAACATAAAGTTAAGCTTGTCAATACTTCTAATGGAGAAAATGCTTACTATTTAGGAATGTGATATTACTATTCAGGCTAGTATAAATCGGTATACTAGGTTTCTTGTTATAAAAAGTTAGCACCATCAGGAAAGACAATGACTGTACGTATTCAACAAGGCAAGCTAGCGATTGCTAAAGAACTTTACGATTTCATCGAAAATGAAGCTTTACCAGGTTCTGGTTTAGATAGTGAAACTTACTGGAAAAACTTCGAGCAAGTCGTTGTCGACCTAAGCCCAAAGAACAAGGCGCTATTGGCTAAACGTGATGAACTTCAAGCAAAGATTGATGAATGGCATCGCAACAATAAATTTGAATTAAATGCATATAAAGCATTCTTAACAGAAATTGGCTACCTTGAACCAGAAGTTGCAGACTTTAAAGTAACGACTGAAAATGTAGATGAAGAAATTGCATTATTAGCAGGTCCGCAACTTGTTGTACCAGTACGTAATGCACGTTATTGCTTAAATGCTGCAAATGCACGTTGGGGTTCATTGTACGATGCGCTTTATGGCACAGATGTAATCTCAGAAGAAAATGGCGCAGAAAAGGGTAAAGGCTATAACCCTGTTCGTGGCGACAAAGTGATTGCATTCGCTAAAGATTTCTTAAATCAAACTTTCCCATTAGCGCAAGGCTCACATGCGGATGCGACTAAATACGCTGTTGTAAATAACGGCTTAGCAGTAACACTTAAAGATGGTTCTACTACATCTTTAGCGCATGAATCTCAATTTGTAGGTTTCAATGGTGATGCTGCTAATCCAACAGAAATCGTTCTGTTGAACAATGGATTACACGTTATCATTGATATCGATGCGAATAGCCCAATTGGCAAAACTGATGCAGCTGGTGTAAAAGATTTAACACTTGAAGCCGCAATCACAACGATTCAAGATTTAGAAGACTCTGTTGCAGCTGTAGATGCTGAAGAGAAAGTTGAAGGCTATCGTAACTGGTTAGGTTTGATGAAGGGTGATCTTCAAGAATCTATCGAGAAAAATGGTAAAACGATTACTCGTACTTTAAATAAAGACCGTACAGTTCAAAACTTAATTGGTGGTACGACAACTTTACATGGTCGTTCGCTCATGCTTCTTCGTAACGTTGGTCACTTAATGACGAATCCAGCGATCCTTGTAGAAGGTGAAGAGGTATTTGAAGGTATTATGGATGCGTTGGTAACGCCGTTACTTACAATCTCTGATATCCGTGGTCAAAACGAGAACCATAACTCTCGCAAAGGTTCTATGTATATCGTTAAGCCGAAAATGCATGGGCCTGAAGAAGTTGCTTTCGCCGTTGAATTATTTGAGCGTGCTGAACAAGCAATTGGTTTACCAGCTAAAACGCTTAAAATCGGTATTATGGATGAAGAGCGTCGTACATCAGTGAACTTGAAAAACTGTATTGCTGCTGCTAAAGATCGTACCATCTTTATCAACACAGGTTTCATGGACCGTACAGGTGACGAAATCCATACATCTATGGAAGCTGCTCCAGTTGTTCGTAAAGAAGCTGTTAAAACACAAAAATGGATCGCTGCTTACGAAAACCGTAACGTTGCAATTGGTCTAGCGTGTGGTTTGCAAGGTAAAGCTCAAATTGGTAAAGGCATGTGGCCAAAACCAGACAGCATGAAAGATATGTTAGCAACTAAAACTGCTCATCCAAATGCTGGTGCGACTTGTGCTTGGGTTCCATCACCAACTGGTGCAGTACTTCATGCATTGCATTATCATCAAATCAACGTTAAAGCACGTCAAGATGTATTAGCTGCTGAAGATATGTTGACACTTGATGACTTGTTAACACCTCCATTTGCACCAGAAACAAACTGGACTGCTGAAGAGTTGAACAATGAGCTTGAAAATAACTGTCAAGGTATCTTGGGTTATGTAGTTCGTTGGGTTGACCTTGGTGTAGGTTGCTCTAAGGTTCCAGACATTAACAATGTTGGTTTAATGGAAGATCGTGCAACTTTACGTATTTCTTCACAACACGTTGCTAACTGGTTACGTCACGGTATCGTAACGCGTGCGCAAGTTGAAGAAGTACTTAAGCGTATGGCTGTAATTGTTGATCAGCAAAATGCGAATGATCCACTTTATACACCAATGGCGCCAAACTTTGATGGTATTGCATTCCAAGCTGCTTCCGACTTGATCTTCAAGGGTGCTGAGCAACCATCTGGTTATACAGAGCCATTGTTACACGCTGCTCGTTTAAAACTTAAAGGTTATACAGGTGATTAATATCATCTAAAATGAAAAGCCTCTTCGGAGGCTTTTTTTTGTTAATAAATTCATGTTTTTAAAAGTGAAATTTATTTAACAACTCCTCCAGATTGAAAAACAGGATTAAACATCTTACTAATAAAATTTTTGCTATAATCTATTTTGATTTTTATCATTCAGTCGAATCATAACGATGTCACATATTTTAAAATTAGATGCTCTCAAAGAAGCGCAAGTTTCAACTTCACCATATCCTTATTTTGTGGTTGAAAACTCAATTGTAGATGAGGAAGTTAAGGCGGTAATTCAAGATTTCCCTAAGATCGAGCAGGGTGGAAGTTATAACCTTGCAGATGTAGAGTTGAAGCCAAATTTTGATCGTTTTCTAAAATCATTAGATTCTAAAGAATTTCGTCAAATTCTGACAGATAAGTTTGATGTGGATGTTATGGAACATCCAATGATGATTACTTTGCGTGGCTATTCACGACAAAAAGATGGTCGTATTCATTCAGATTCAAAAACCAAGCTTCTTACAATTTTGATTTATTTGAATGAATCTTGGGATGCTCCAACAGGTCGCTTACGTATTCTTAATGATGAAAAGAATATGGATGATTATGTTGAAGAAATTAATGCTGGCCCTGGGACTTTGGTTGCTTTTAAAGTGACAGATAATGGTTGGCATGGTTATGTACCTTATGAAGGGCAACGTCAATCAATCCAAATCAACTTTTTAACCAGTGACAAAGCAAATGCTAAACATCGTTTTGTGCATGGGTTAAGCGCGAAGATGAAAAAGTTATTTGGATAATTAGAATTATATGAAAAGGAGGGCAACCTCCTTTTTATTTTTAAATCTGAGCTAAACGACATAATACATGTGTGCGAACTATAAACCATTAACCATTGAACAGTCTAAGCAACTCGAATTGCCACTGATTCCATTTGAATATACAGAGGAAGTTTATCCTAGCTATAAAACGCCTTTGTTATTTAAATCTGATCATGGTTTGGAATGGCGTGAAGTGTTGTTTGGATTGGTACCGAAATGGTCTGAAGATATCAATATTTCAAAGCATACCTATAATGCTAGACATGAGACAATTTTTCAAAAGCCAAGCTTTCAGAATGCTGCTTACAAATGCAAATTTGGTGTAATTCCAGTTTCGGAATTCTATGAAAGCAAGTATATCGAAAATAAGCCGCAACGCTGGGGTGTTAGACGCAAAGATGGTAAAGCATTTTATATCGCAGCACTCTATGAAATTCGTAAGTTAAATGATCAAATTATCCGCTCAGCGGCGATGCTTACGATGGACGCAATTAATCATCCGATGATGAAAGATTTCCATGAACCAGGTGATGTAAAAAGATCAGTCGTTGTGATACCTGACACACGTTTGGATGATTGGTTGAGTTTAAAGCAACCGTATCAACTTAATGAGTATATGAAAGGTTTTCCTGTTGAAGAGTTCGAGTGTTCACATGTACCAAAAGCAAGAATTGAAAAGATCACACCGCAGTTGAATATGTTTGATTAAATGAAGATTATTTCAAATAAAAAAAGCTTCTTTAAAGAAGCTTTTTTTATTATGTTTAAATGATTTAGCGAGCAAGGTTTTTAAACATATGGCGTAAAATTTCCATCGTTTTTTCAATTTGTAATGGTGTTAAACCATCAAAAGACTGCTCTAGGATGACAGAGGTTAGATCATTGATCTTCACAATCATTTCTTGACCTTTTTCTGTTAAATGAACACGGGTAATACGCCCATCTTCCTTACACGAATAAGTCTCGATATACCCTTCATCTTTCAAACGATAAACGATTTTTGTCGTTGTCGACATTTTGGAAATTACCATATCTGAAAGTTCAGAAACGCTTGCATGAGGTTTTACGTTCAATGCAAGTAAAATACGGCGGCGAGAATTGTCTAAACCATACTTCTTAAGTACGTTATCGATGTTTTGGACGTACTGAGCATTTACTTGAGAAATCCAGTAAAAAGGGAAGTCTTCTAAGTTAAATGATTCGGCTGTAGGTAAAAAACGCGCATATTTTTTAGGCATCTACATATTTCCTATGCTTGTTACGGTGAGCTAGAAAACCTAGCTCTTAGATTCCATGAAATGTCTATAATACCTGTTAGAAAAGACAATAAAACTTGAATTTTCTACCATTCCATTTATAACAAATCTTCCTTAAAGAAGCTCTATTGCTATCTTTATTATGTATAAGTAAATTATCGAAAAAACATATAAAAATTTTATTTATGATGATTTTACCTATGCATTTGCCCCCAATGATGTACCTTAAGTTTTGCATCTTAGCTACTGTTCGGAACAAGTGTATTGTAGAAAATAAATACAAATTATGACGTGACTTTTTTATAAAAAAATTCTGTCTCAAATGTCATAAAATAATTAAATAAATTCATTCATAAAATAAATGACTGTTAATACAGCACTTTGGTTTAAACGGTTGGTTAAAAAGTGGCTTGTTAAACTTCATTTATAAGATGAATAAATACATTCTTTATCACATTTTTAGGAGTTTTTTAAACAATTAAAAGTTTCAAAATTATACGAGTGTAGTTTTATTAACCAATCTTTAGTTATTTTAATGAATATCTTATAAATCATAAATTTGCTTAAACAAGAAATTTCATGCCTCAATTTCTTCAATAAAAAAGCGCATCTAAACAGGATTACAGGTTTAGATGCGCAAAGCGTAAAACTTTATGGTGAATCAAAACTAAATCGCTAATTCCTTTTCTAATAGTGGCCATAGCTTATGATGAGACTTTTTGAACATCGCCATGTGTCCGATTTGCTTATATCCATATTTGTGAGGGTTGAGTTCAATAAATTTTGTCTGGGCATTCGGATATAAGCGCAAAAGATCTTGTACATTGGTTTCTGTCGCAATCTCGTCATCTGTTGCCCAGAAAGATGTGATTGGAATTTGAATTTCTTGATGATAGTCATCAAAAATAGTTTTTCCAATCGCATTCATTATATAACCAGGTTTACTACAAAATTCGGCCCATTGTTTTGCAACATTTTTAGGTAGGTTTTCACCCATTCCGATGAATTGGGTTGCACCATATCCTTTTACAAAACTTGAAATAGGAAAGATCACGTTAAACATCAGTGGTGCAAGGAGCTTTGTTTTGCCTTTTAGGCCTTTGACATGTCCAGTTGATCCAGCGATTGCGAGGACTTTGGCAACTTTATTGTAATGTGGATTGATTCCAAGTAATTGTCCACCCGCACTGTGTCCAATGATAACGACCTTTTCCGATTGTGTTCGATTTAAAAGTACTTCAATCGCAGCAGGGATGTCTAATTGCCCCCAATCATTAATACTTGCATTCGAGTCTTTTAATTTTCCATGTAGGGACTGTCCAATACCACGAAAGTCAAAACTTAATACATTGTAGCCTTGCTGATTTAACCATTCGGCAAAAGCATGATAAAAGTTTTTTGTGATTCCAGTTGCAGGGCAAATCAAAATAGGAAATTCTTTGGTAGATTTTTCCGTTGGGTAATACTGTGCAGCAAGTTGGTAGCCATCTTTACAGCTAATCCATAGAGATTCAAAGGTATTCATCAAGCAATACTCTTGTGTTTGTATTTTTCTACTGTACATCAGTTCTAAAAAGAAACTTGATTATTTAATGACTAAAAAGTCAAAAATTATGTAATATACCGTTTTAAAAAAAGAAACATGTAGGATACGAGATGTTGGTTTTAACAACTGCAACCGAATTGGCAATTGTTTTTAGTGGGATCTTTCTTTGGGTTGGAATGATTACTGGCGTCTGGAAATACTATCAAATTCGAAATTCTGCTCTGGCACGAGCACATTACTATGTTGACATTGCTCATCGCAGTAGTCTTTTATACGCAGCAGCAAGTTTGATTTTAGCTGTACTGAGCTATTTTACGATTCTATCAAATGAATTAAGTCTGTTCTGTGTGGTTGCAAATCTTTTCTTTTTCTCAATGTCGATTTTAATTTATATCGTTCATGGGTGTTTAAAAGATACAACTAACCAATTTAAGCAGCCACATCAATTAGGAAAATGGACGCTTCCGGGCTGGTGTATGACAATTATGATGTTAGGTTTAATTGTAGTAGAGCTGGGTGCTACAGGGATTTTATTGTTTGGAACTATTTTTAGTTTTTGGAATTAAAAAATGGATGATTACTCATCCATTTTCCCTACAGAAACTTTTTGGCGCTGGGCGCTCATCTGTCGAAACTTACGATCGACAATCCCCCACGTACAAAAGGCAACAGAAACAATCAGCGCATAAGCAAAATATTCAGGTTTGAGATTACCTTTAATTGTGCCTTGAAATAACAACGTGGCCATCAGTGCTAGCGGTGTTATTGCATATACGATTGAATCGTTAGCCTTCAGAGTGTTAATGAAGACTTGCTTGTTGAAATGTAATGATAACATCTCCATCCCTCCTTGTGTCGTGATGACAAAAACCAAATCATTTTTGTCAGAATTATTCTTAAAGTTGTACTGCTAATTTCTAAGTATTTCAATAGGTATGCTGACTATTTTTTAAATAAATTTATGAATGTATTGATTTCTATAGTGTTTAACTATTTTTTTAGTGAATTTATGCTATTTTTATTTTAAATATAATGCAGAAATTTTACATTTTGAAAAGTTTAGTAAAGATCGGATTCTAGCTAATTTCTGCTTAAAAACTTAAATTGTGCTTAAAAGACTAAAATTAAAAAAAGATTTGTCGTAAACAAAAAATGAACATTGGGTAAAAGAACATCTTTTGTATAGCTAAAATCATGTTTGGGTAAAACATTATTTTAACGACAAATCATTTTAACTTTTTTGTTTAATCGCTCGATCAATCACAATCGAAATAAACAAAACAGCCAGTGAAGGTAATAACCAAGCGAGGTTTTGTTCATTCAATGGTAAATGGGCAATAAATTGTGGTAATTGCTCAGTGAAACCAGCTGCTTTAATCGCCTCGATAATACCGAATAGAAAAGCTACGGCAGTAACTGAACCAACGACTAATGATGGTTTATTCCAACGTTTCCAGAAGAAGCTCAACATAATCACGACAATCGCTGGAGGATAGATTGCACTAAGGACAGGTACTGAAACTGCAATCAATTTAGTCAAACCTAAGTTTGAGATTACTAAAGAGAAGCCGATTAGAATGAAAACGAGAAGTTTATAGGGTAAGCCTGTAAGTTCAGTGAAATATTCAGCACATGCGCAAGTTAAACCAATTGCTGTAACCATACATGCAAGAAAGATTAGACCTGTGAGGAATAGCGAACCTAAATCACCAAATGCATGTTGTACATAAGCATGTAGGATGATTGCACCGTTGTCAGCATTTGCTGCAACTTCATGACTTCCTAAGCCAAGTTTAAATAAGCTGATATAAACAAGGGTTAAACCAACGCCTGCAATCAAACTGGCGATAATTGCGTACTTCGTGATCAGTTTCGAGTCAGTGACACCGCGTGATTGAATAGCTTGGATAATGACAATACCAAATACCAATGCGCCCAAAGTATCCATGGTTAGATAACCATTTACGAAGCCTTCTGAAACTGGACTTGAAACATACTTGTTAATTGGCGGTGAGATGTAGCCCGTTGGAATCACAATTGCAGCAATACCAAGTATTGCAAGTGCAAAGATTTTTAAAGGAGCAAGTACGTGACCGACGGTATCTAAAAGTTTATTTGGATATAAAGAAACAGCTGTTACTAAAGCAAAATAAATAACGCTATAGATAAATAAACTGCTACCAGATGTTCCGAAATAGGGTGCAAAACCAATTTCATAAGAAACCGTTGCTGTTCGAGGTGTGGCAAAGAGTGGACCAACAGACAAATAACAAACGATAGTGAGCAATAAACTTGCGAAACGACCTAAGGGGGAGCTGATAATTTCAATAGAGCCTTGCATTCTCGACAAAGCCATAATCGTAATGACTGGTAGACCTACTGCGGTGATCAAAAATCCAAATGCAGCTAGCCATACGTGCTCACCAGCTTGTTGAGCAACAATGGGAGGAAAAATAATATTACCCGCACCAATAAAAAGTGCGAAGGTCATAAAACCTAAAGCAATAATATCTCCTGTACGAAGATGGTTCATAAAACAGGGAGGAATAAAATAAAAGTGCGAATTCTAGAACATAAATGTAGTCATTTGAAACTAATTTTATGTGAAAATTGGTTTATTTTTGACTAAAAAGAAATTATTAAAATCATAGGATTAGCATTGGTAAACTTAATTTGTTGAAAAGGTTTTAAAACTAAAAAAATGGGAGTTTTTATACTTTTTTCCTATCCCCATAGTCGGAATTAAATGTAAAATAGTGATTAGATTCAATTCTGAAAGGATTGAACAATTTATAGCTAAAGCGTACAACTATTGATAAACGCTAAATAGAACAGATATAGATATATGATCTGTATTTTTATTTTTGATTTTTTAAATAAGGAATATCTCGAATGAGAGCTTCTACTGTGACCATCAAAACGGAACAAGACATTGAGAAACTTCGTATCTCAGGGCGTTTAGCGGCACAAGTTTTAGAAATGATAGGACCTTATATTAAGCCGGGCGTCAGTACGGAGTATTTAGACGATATTTGTAATGATTATATTGTAAATACATTGCAAGTTATTCCTGCAAATGTTGGATATCACGGCTTTACCAAAACGACCTGTATTTCTGTAAATGAAGAGGTTTGCCATGCTATTCCTTCTGCAAAAAAGATTTTGCAGGATGGTGATATTTTAAATATTGACGTTGCCGTTATTAAAGAAGGCTATTTCGGTGATACAAGTCGAATGTATTTTGTAGGTCAAGTTAGCCCTGAGGCTAAAAAACTTGTGAACACAACTTATGAGGCAATGCTAGCAGGGATTCGTACAGTAAAGCCAGGCGCGACATTGGGTGATATTGGATTTGCCATTCAATCCGTTGCACATCGTGAAGGTTATAGTATTGTTCGTGAATACTGTGGGCATGGAATTGGCCGTGTTTATCACGAGCAACCGAATATTCTGCATTATGGCCAAAAAGGTCAAGGCATGGTTTTGAAAAAAGGTATGGTCTTTACGATTGAACCTATGGTGAATGCAGGTAAACCATACGTAAAAGAGCTAAATGATGGATGGACTGTTGTTACACAAGATAAGTCCCTATCAGCTCAATGGGAGCATATGGTTGCGGTGACAGATGATGGCTTTGAATTATTAACGCCATGGCCTGAGGGAACTGGCGATTATCCCGCTATTTCTTGATGAAAAAGCGAAAGGCTCGATTATAAATCGGGCCTTTTTTTGGTAGAGCACAATGTCAGTTGTTCGACAAGATAATCAATAAATACACGAACTGCAGGTAATAAGCCACGTCGTGATGGATAGACAGCATGGAAAATACCATGTGGCGCAGTCCATTCAGGTAGAACCTTAACCAGTTGACCTGTTTTAATGAAGTCTTGAGCAATACTGTCTGGAAGTAGAGCAATACCACAACTTTGACTGGCCAATTCTGCAAGCATTAATAAGTTTGAACCCATGATAACGGGATTAACTTTAATTTTCTTTTGTTGATGATCAGGACCTGTGAGTAAGAAGTTTTGATCTAGATGCTCTTCTGCCATGCTAATGATGCGATGTTCACTTAGTTGTTCTGGTGTAGACAAATGACCAAACTCATTTAAATACGCTTGACTTGCGAAGAGACGCTGTTCGATTGCTTCAAATTGTCTTAAAACAAGGTTTGGATCGTCGTCTAATTTCGAGCGAACGCGTAAAGCGAGATCAATTCCTTCATTGATGACATCAACACGACGATTACTGACCATCATCTGAACACGAACTTCAGGATATTTTTTAAGGAATGCTGGCAATATTTTTGCCATTTGGTTTTGAGCAATATCGACAGGTACGCTAACTTTGATCACACCGCGAGGTTCACTACTTAAGTGGTTGACTACGTCGTGGGCTGCCTGAGCTGCATTCATCATCACTTGCGCATGACGATAAACATCCATACCAATATCAGTCACAGCAAAATGACGCGAACTGCGTTGGATCAGACGAACACCGAGTTGTTCTTCAAGATTATAAACTCTGCGGCTTAATTTAGATTTTGGAATATCTGTTGCTCGTTCAGCTGCACTGAAACCACCATGCTCAACAACGAGCGCAAAACAATAAAAATCATCTAAATCCGTCAACATTATTCAATTCCATTTCTGCAACATTTTTTATTTTATATATTTATCGTTGCAAAAATAAGAGCTTATTCGATATTTTTTGTATTGGTAAAATACTTCTATAATGGCAGAAATTTTTTTGATGAAATGCTATGTCTTTCCAACTCATTGAGGTTGCAGATGCAACTGTAAATATTCTATGTCCACATTGTCATCATGCTGTATTAGACTGGAACCAAGAACAATACATTCAGCCTTGTGAGCACACTTTGTTTATGGCAATGGATTTGGGTTTTGAATTTATTGCAGATCGTTTTGAAGAGGTTTTACCTCAATCTGTCGATGAGATACATGAAGATCCTAATATGAATGTTTATGTTTGTGTTAGCCAAGCAAACTATCCTGATATGCAAATTTTCAAAGCTGATTTGGGTGTAGAGGGAATGTACAGATACGTTGGATTTAGTGAAAATTAGAAAGCCAGAAATAAAAAAGCCAATCATTTGATTGGCTTTCTATGTTTACAGCTTATGCTTCAGGTGCAGGGCTGTATTGTTCAACTAATGGTTTTAACTCACCATTTTGGAACATTTCAAGCATGATATCGCTACCACCAATTAACTCACCGTTTACCCATAATTGTGGGAAAGTAGGCCAGTTCGCAATTTGAGGTAAAGTTGCACGAATATCTTGATTTTCCAAGATATTTACATAGGCAAATGGGCGACCAATTTGGCTAAGTGCTTCTACTGCACGAGCAGAAAAACCACATTGCGGGAATTGTGGAGTGCCTTTCATGTAAAGTAAAACAGGGTGTTTCGCAATTTGATCACGAATTAACGCTACTGTATCACGCGCTTGTTCCGTCATAGATAGATCCTCAACTAATCTCCGTAAATTATATACCGAAAAAATCACTTGGGGCTATTGATAAAGATTTTTCTTGTATAAATGTGAGTTTAAGCTTTCAATCTACTCAAGTTTTTGCTTATATAACTTTTTCCACTACAACTAACGATAGATTGAGTTTGTTATGACTAATATCACTCTTGCTCCTGTACAACCTGATCAACCATCACATCTTATGGCTACTTATGGTCGCCAAGCGATCAGCTTTGTACGAGGACGAGGGGCATACTTATATACAGCAGATGGAACTGAGTACTTAGATGCTTTAACAGGTATTGCTGTATGTGGTTTAGGTCATGCTCACCCAGTGATTGCGGAAGCAATTGCTGAGCAAGCTGCAACATTAATTCATACTAGTAATTTATTTGAAATCCCTTGGCAAACCGCTGCGGCTCAAAAACTTGCTGAAGTTTCTGGTATGGAAGAAATTTTCTTCTCAAATAGTGGTGCAGAATCAAATGAGGGTGCGATTAAAATTGCACGTAAATTTGGTGCTCAACAAGGGATTAGCAATCCTAAAATTCTAGTTGCCGAGCAATCATTTCATGGCCGTACATTGGCGACTTTATCTGCAACTGGGAATAAAAAAGTTCAAGAAGGTTTTGCACCATTAGTTGAAGGTTTTATTCGTGTTCCATTTGGTGATGTGGAAGCGATTCAAGAAGCTGCAATCCATCATCCAGATATCGTTGCTATTCTGATAGAACCGATTCAAGGCGAAGGTGGTGTGAATACAGCACCACAAGGCTTTAGCTATTTGGAAGACGTGCGTGCCTTATGTAATCAACATAATTGGTTGATGATGCTCGATGAAATTCAAACAGGGAATGGTCGTACAGGTAAATACTTTGCTTACCAACATACCAATATTGTGCCTGATGTAATGACAACAGCAAAAGGTCTAGGGAATGGCTTTCCAATTGGTGCGGTGATGACTCAAGGTAAAGCTGTCGGTTTACTAGGTGCTGGAAGCCATGGTTCAACATATGGCGGTACAGTATTGGGCTCTCGCGTAGTCTATACAGTGATTGATACGCTAAAGAAAGAAAATGCAGTTGAAAATGCAGCTACAGTTGGTACTTATATTGTTGAGCAGCTCAAGGCAGAATTAACAGAGCATAATGTACAAGTACGTGGTTTCGGCATGATGATCGGTATTCAATTACCGAAAGATTGCCCAGAGCTTGTAGGGATCGCACGTGATGAGTATCAATTAATTGTGAATGTTACAGCAGGTTCTGTAGTGCGTTTGCTTCCGCCATTAAATATGACTCAAGATCAAGCAGATGAATTGTTGAAACGTCTTGTTCCTGCAATTAAGAATTTTTTAAAAGCTTAATTCTACAAATAAAAAAGGGCAATTAATTGCCCTTTTTTATTGCTTATTATCCTGAGATGTACTGCTGAAGTTGCTCAATTAAAATGCGTTGATCATCCATTGCTGCTTTAACGAGATCGCCAATCGAAATAAAGCCTACAAGTTTCTCTTGTTCTAAAACAGGTAAATGACGTAAATGCCGATCAGTCATAAGTTGTAAACATTCTTCTACAGTATGATTCAGCCCAACTGAAATAACTTTAGAAGTCATAATGTCTGAAACAGGGGTGTTGTTTGATGAACGCTCCATCAATGCGATCTTACGTGTATAGTCACGTTCTGAAAAAATTCCGATGACTTTTTCATCTTCTGCAACGACTAATGCACCAACACCTTTCTCTGCCATAATTTTAATTGCTTCAAGTACAGTCGCATTTGGTGAGATTGTAAAAATTGATTGTACTGCTTTATTCTTGATGACTTGAGCAACGATTGTCATTGTTTATCCACCTATGTTGTATTGTCATTTTCATTTAACTTAACGGTATTTTTTTTAATTGCAAAGCCCTAATTTACTTACAATGATAACTTTTTCTCATAAATGCTTAAAAAGTCATCATTGTACGTTGTCGCACTTAGGCAGGCATAACTGCTGCATCATGCATAAAAAAGAAATGCTGCATTTGTTGGGTTGAAAGCTTAAATTTACGATGTGATGAATTGAAAAGAGCAGGCTCTACTTGCAAACGAGTAAGTGTCGGTAAAAGAGATTCATGGAAATCTTTCGGGGTGATTTTTCGTGGTTTGTAATGCTTCCAATGCGATTTTGCATAACGATGTGCTTGAACGCCATTTAGCCAAAATGGGAAAACTGGACCATCTTGATCAGACTTGATTGCCCAACCCTGATGATATAATCCCCAAAGAACACCGCAATACATCATTGTTTTTAGAATTGAAATTTTAATCATCAACTCTTTAGAGACTGGTTGAAAATGGTTAAACCGATACATGTTATTAAACTAATAGTATTCAAACTTATGTTTTATTATAAGAAATCTAGATGGCATTTATGTTTAAACAGTTCATGTAAATCGTAAGCAAATATTCTTGTTTATAAGAAAATTAAGACTTGCATCACCATTAATAATATAAATTGCGACTTTGATTTAAAAGGGGGTGTTTTGTTGATCAAGGAAATCGAAAACTAATACATAGAAAATTGTTAAAACTCTCCATCGTGCAAGGGCTTCTAGCTACTTTGTATAATTAGTGAATAAATCTACATCTAAGGATGCCTTGGCATTTAGAACTCTAATAAGCTCTGTAGCATTAAACCGATGCTAAGAAGAATTGTATTTATAAAATGTAAGATATTAAAAATGCCACCTGAGCAAGTCAAAGCAACTAAGCTTTGGCGCAGTGCGAGTAAGATGATAGGGGATGAAAGAAGGTATTAAAAAACGCCACCTAAGTGACGTTTCTTTATGCTTGTAAGGTTGCCATCTTCTGCCAATACTGTGCTTTCAGGGAATCACGTTCTACACGGAAGCCTTGATAATACAACTCTGCTAAAAATAATGCCGCTTTACCGTGACCTGCTTTTGCTACTTCTTCAAGCTCTTTCACTGCATCTTGGAAGTTTTTTTGCGACTGAATTGTATTTACCGCATTAGCATATACATGCTCTAATTCATGGTTAGTAAAATGTTGAATCATATATAACTCCTTATTTTAATTATGATTACCGCAATTTCTATTCAAAGATACTTTACTTTGAATTTAAGCTACTTTAACTTTGAATTGTTAAAGTATTATGACAATAATGATTGAATTGTCAAATATTTTGGGTGTCATTTCGTAAATAAAAGCTTACACGATTAAACATTTGCGGGAAATAATTTTAAGTAGAATCAATATGAGAATAATAGAAAAGGAGAATAACATGTCAAATGTAATTGATGGTGTAAACTTGGATGTGCCGCCATTAGAAAGCCAAATTATCGAACTTGCAGATCATCATCGAAAACTGCTTGATGAAGCTATATTTCATCAGGAAATTCATTTAGGTGATTACTGCTTAGCTCAGCGTAAACGTGTTTATGATTTTGCAAGTCATTTAAGTCCTGCTGAAAAAGATCGCTTTTATCAAATCTATGATGGTGAGCTAAGAAGTATTGCAGATGATGATGATTTACATCCTGCTGATGCAGAAAGTGGGGTGGGAATGTTTGCTATTTTTATCAGTCTGGTGATCATTGCCTTCATTCTCTATTTTGCATTTGTTCGCAGTTTAATGAGCTAGCCTATCTGAATTTTACTACGTTCAATGAGTTGCGAAATCGTGACTTGTTGAATGTAGGGCTTGTTGAAAATGCGTATGACACATAAACTACAGATAATTCTGAGGTAGGTTATGCTGTCGATACTTTCTAAACATAAACTTTTACAGTCAAAATTTGGAACCAAAATAGATCAATTTAATAATATTTTGGTATCTATTGTTATTGCTGCGATTTTCATACTTGCATACAGTGCACTTTTACGTCCGATTAACCAACTTCAATATCAAAAAGTCATTCAATATTCTCAACAAGCGAGCCATCCGAAAACTCAAGATATGGCAGAATCAATACTGAAACATGATCAAATTCGCCGTGTAGAATATTTGAAACTTTTAAATGCTTATCAGTTCGAATCAAATCGTATTAAGCAATATCCTGCAATGGCACAAGATGATGAATGAGTTTTAATCAATTCATTTTTATTTAGAAATGAATGGGTTGCCCGTATCGGGTAAAAGAAATCAATTTGTGCTAAACTCGCCCACATTTAAAAAGCTGCTTTTTTCTCAAGGAATCGACATGCAACAGCAATCGAATATGCAAAACAAATTCTTGATAGATGCTGACATCGGTGATGATGATGTTACGTTACCAAGTTTACCTGCTGTTGATGTGCCGATTGTTGAACCTGTACAGCAGCAAACTCCAGTAGAAGCTCCAATTGTTGCTGTAGAAGAGGTTTCTAGTCCAGCAGTTCAAGAAGAAGCAAAATCAGGCTTCTTTGGTCGTATGAAAGATGGCTTGACCAAAACACGTCGTAGTTTTACGGATGGTATGGTCAATATCTTAATTGGCGGCAAAGAGATTGATGATGAGTTGTTAGAGGAAGTTGAAGAACAACTTCTTGTTGCTGACATTGGTGTAGATGCAACCAAAACAATCATTGCAAATCTTACGGAAAGAACGGCACGTGGTGACTTGATCTATTCACATGCACTGTATAAAGCATTGCAGGAAGAGCTGGTGGCTTTACTTGCTCCGCGTGTAAAACCTTTGCATATTGATCCGAACAAATCACCTTATGTGATTCTTATGGTTGGCGTAAATGGTGTTGGTAAAACGACAACCATTGGTAAGCTTGCAAAGCGTTTACAAGGTGAAGGTAAGAAAGTCATGTTGGCTGCGGGTGATACTTTCCGTGCAGCAGCAACTGAGCAATTGCAAATTTGGGGCGAGCGAAATGACATCCCAGTAGTTGCACAAGGTCATGGTGCAGATAGCGCATCAGTCATTTTTGATGCTTTTGAAAGTGCGCGTGCCAAAGGCATTGATGTCTTAATTGCAGATACTGCAGGGCGTTTGCAAAACAAGTCTAACTTGATGGAAGAGTTGAAAAAAGTTAAACGTGTGATGCAAAAAATTGATGCAACTGCACCGCATGAAATTATGTTAATCGTTGATGCTGGTACAGGTCAAAATGCAATTAACCAAGTTCAACTGTTTGATGAAGCGGTTGGTTTAACTGGTATTACCATTACTAAATTAGATGGTACGGCAAAAGGTGGCGTGCTATTTAATATCGCAAGTCGTACTCATGTGCCAATTCGCTATATTGGTGTAGGTGAGAAAATTGATGATTTACGTCCATTCTCGGCTAAATCATTCGTTGCTGCATTATTTGAAACAGATAAGTAATCATTTGTGGTTAGGATAGACTCCACCTCGTGTGGAGTTTTTTTATTTATAATAAAATTTCACCGTTGCAAAAATAAAACGATCTGTCATGTTTTTTAGGCTATAACAAAAAAATGTACCGTTATACACTACATTCAATCCAAGATAACACCCGAAGGGTACAAGAGGCATAACAACATGAGTAACTTCTTAAATAGCATTAAATCACGTCGTACTATCTATGCAATTGGTAAAAATCTTTCAGTTGATCAAACTACAATTGAAGAGACGATTCGTGAAGCTGTTAAGCAAAGCCCGTCTTCATTTAACTCACAAACTTCACGCGTTGTGACGTTATATGGTGAGTCTCATACAACATTCTGGAATATTGTTCGCGAAACTCTACGTAAAATCGTACCAGCTGAAGCTTTTGAAGGTACAAATGCAAAAATTGATAGCTTTGCAGCTGGCTTTGGTACAGCATTATTTTATGAAGATCAAGATGTAGTAAAAGGCTTACAAGAACAGTTTGCTCTTTATGCTGACAATTTCCCAGTATGGTCTGAACATTCAAGTGCAATCGCTCAATTTGCGACTTGGACAGCTTTATCTGAAATTGGTGTGGGTGCCTCATTACAACACTACAATCCAATTATTGATGAAGAGGTTGCGCAAACTTTTGATATCCCAGCAAACTGGAAATTACGTGCACAGCTTGTATTTGGTTCAATTGAAGCAGCTGCTGGCGAAAAAACTTATATGGATGATGCTGCACGCTTTAAAACTTTTAACTAAGTTTCATCCGTACCTAAAAAAGAGCACGTTAACGTGCTCTTTTTTTATGTCATTAAATAGAAATATTCGCCTAAAGAATGATGGTGTATATCATTAAAAATAATGTATATATCTTAAAAAAGCCGAATTGATAGAATAGACAGTTTGGTTTATTGTCATAAAATAGTCACAATCGCATTGCATAGTGCATACGATTTCATAAATGTTTATATCGAGAAGAGTCTAATGTCTTTAAGAGTTGGTGTTGCTGCTTTCGGGTTATTATTAAGTAGTTCAGTTTTTTCAGCAGTTACAATCACTGCACCTGAAGAGATCGTGATTCTTGCTGTAAATGGTCAAGAAGTAAATAATGGATTGATTCCGTCTAAGAAGAATAACTACCAAGTAGATCCAGGTAATCTAACTGTAAATGTTCGCTATCGTGAATATTTTGAGCATTTGAATGGTGAGCATGACATCGTAAAATCAGGTGTCGTTACAATTCAAGCACCAAATTTACAAGACAATTCATCATACCGTTTAGCATTAGTTGGCGCTCCAAAAAGCTTTGATGCTGCCAAAAAATATGCTGATCAACCAACGGTTGGGTTATACGATCAAAATAATAAACTCGTAGTTCAGCAAACAGGTGCGAATAATGAAACACAACCTTGGTTCTCTGGTGGCAATTTCTTAAGCCGTACGCTTGATTTGACGCAAAAAAATAAGAACAACACAGTCAACCAACCAGCGCCAGTTTATGCTGCTAATGCGCAAGCTGCGGCACCTGTTGTCGTGACAACAGCAGCAGTAGCTGGTACTGCTAAAACAACAGATCAACAACTGGTAGATTTATGGCAGAAGGCTTCTAAAGCTGAGCGTCAAAAGTTTATGGCTTGGTTGGCAGGTCAAACGAACTAGTTTATTTAAGAACTAATTCTTTTAAAGTTATACAAGAACCGATGTTATCATCGGTTTTTTATTGTGTTTAAAATTCTAAAAATGCCTTTAAATATTAGAAAAGCGCTTACAGACGACATTGAGCAATTAACCAAACTGATCAATTCAGCCTATAGAGATCAATTGAGTCGAAGTTGGACTACTGAGAAATCTTTTGTTCAAGGAAATAGAATTACTATTCAGCAATTAGAAAGAGATTTGGAACAAGAGAATTTTCAGTTGTTAATTGGTGAGAATGAACAAGGTTTGATGGTGGGGTGTATTGGTTTAACTTTTAATCAAGATACGGTTGAAATAGGAACTTTTGCCATTGATCCAAAGGTTCAAAATTCAGGTTATGGGCGTGAAATGCTTGGATTTGTAGAAAATTATGTTCCTAATCATCATCCTGATGCGTCTTAATTCATTATGTATGTATTAGATGTGAGAGTTGAATTGATTTCATTTTATGAGCGCCGTGGATATTGCAGAACAGATCGTATAGAAGCTTATCCGATAGAGGCAGAAGTAGGGCAGCCATTAGTGCCAATTCAGCTTATTGAAATGAGAAAAGCAATTTAATGAAACATGTAAAAAATCGAAGAAAATATATTGTCATTTTGACTTTTGGTATTTTATTCATCGCTTATTATTTTTTATGGTTAGGTCAAAGAGACTTTTATCAATTAGCTAATATGGATGAGGTAGAAAAGGGTTGCTATCGATATGAATCCGATGACGGATTAAAAAATATAGCACGACACGAGATTATTCGTTTGTACGGAAAGGATGCCTTAAATGAACAAAGAAAACTTTATGTTTATCATATTAAGTACACAAATGAAATTGCGGTAGGCGGTAGACCATATGGGTTTTTCAAAGCTTTTTATTTTTATTTCTTTGCTAATAACTATCTTACGCCACTGACGGTTATTCTAGTTAATAATCCAAATAGTATGTGTATATCTGTACAATCCGCTTTATATCAGAAAAATTAATAAATTATTTAATAATAATCATAGGGTTTTTATTTATAACAAGTACATTGTCATTTATTTGTAATTACAAGTAAATTCTAAAGTAATAAAAAGAGGAAGCAATTTGCTTCCTCTTTTGTTTGGATTTGAAAATTAATTACCCAACCAAATGTAGTAACCTAAAATCATTAAAGGCCATGCAACATAAGGGCTAAATAACCATTTCCATAACCAGAATCTTGGTATAAATCCAACGCCGTGAATGAAGCCACCAGAGATACCGATCATCACAAGCATTAACAGGCTGTGATTATAGTGTCCATTTGCATCAAGCATTAACGAAGGATGTACCAATAAAATAGCAGCAAGTGGCAATGCCAACAAAAACGAAACGGTCATTGCAAGCACTTGAGCTTTACTATTCTTCGGTGTTGTCATTGCTTCAGCCATTTTATTATTCCTCATCTAAATTTTGATGATGTTCGATATAGAGTGCACTAAGTACACCAGCAAAACATGCCATCAAAATGCCTAGAATCCATGCAAAATACCACATTTCACATCTCCTCATTAGTACAAACTATGTGAATTTTCTTGAATATGTTTGTTTGTAATAACACCCCACATTTTGTAATAAGACCAAGAGGTATAGATCAAAATGAGAGGAACGAAAATACATGCAGCAACAGTCATTACACCAAGTGTTTTGTGACTTGAAACAGCATCCCACATAGTCAAGCTTGATGTAGGATCAATGCTGGATGGTAATAGGAATGGGAACAATGCAAAACCAGCAGTTAAGATTGCACCAACCACCATTAAACTCGTACCTGTGAAGCTCATAGCAGCTTTGTGTTTAGCCGCACTGATAATCACTAATAATGCACCCAAGATAGCAATGATTGGGGCAGCCATTGTGATTGGATAAGTTGAGTAGTTATTCATCCAACCATGATTTGCATTTGTCACAACATCTTTAGCAAGTGGGTTTAATGCAGCATTGGTATTTACAGCAGTCGCATAGCTATAACCATCGATATTGCCGAAGAATAACCAAGCACCTGCCGCTAAGAAACATACGAGGAATACAATTGCCATAATCTGTGTTGCTTTAGCAGAACGATTATGTAAATCACCATCTGTACGGAGCATTAACCAAGCGCCACCATGAGCACATAGCATCGATAAGCTCACAATACCGCAAATCAATGCAAATGGATTTAGTAGGGCAAAGAAGCTACCTGTATATTGTGAACGTAGTGTTTCATCTAAAGTAAATGGCACGCCTAAGAATAAATTACCGAAAGCAACGCCGAATACTAATGCAGGTACAGCACCACCAACGCAAAGCCCCCAGTCCCAAGAATTACGCCATTGTGTATTTTCTAACTTGGAACGGTAGTCGAAACCGACGGGCCGTAAGAATAGGGCAAACAAGACTAAGAGCAGCGCCCAATACATTCCAGAGAAGGCAACGGCATAAACCATTGGCCATGCGGCAAATAAAGCACCACCCGCAGTAATAAACCAAACTTGGTTACCATCCCAGTGTGGTGCAATCGTATTGATTGCAGCACGACGTTCTGAGTCAGTTTTACCGACAAATGGCATGAGTGCCATAGAGCCCATATCGAAACCATCAGTGAGCGCGAAGCCAATCAGTAGTACACCTACTAAAACCCACCAAATAATTTTTAGGAGTTCATATTCGATCATGACTGAGCCTCCCCAGCTTTAGCTTCTAATTTCTCAAAGTGGTATTTACCAGTATGCAATGAACTTGGTCCTAAACGAGCGAACTTGATCATTAAGTACATTTCAATAATGAGAAGTACGGTATAGAACGCAGCGAGTGCAATAATCGAACCCCACACATCACCTGTACTTACACTTGAAGCGGATAAGTGTGTTGGTAAAATTTCACCAATTGACCAAGGTTGACGACCACCTTCAGCAACGTACCAACCTGTTTGTGCAGCAATCCATGGAAGTGGTAAAGCAAATAAAGCGAACTTCAATAACCAAGGTTTGTTTTCTGCATTACGTTTAGCGACAGACCATGTAGCGAGAACAAACAGCAATAGCATTAAGAAACCTGAAGCAACCATCGCACGGAAAGAGAAGAATAGTGCGGCAACGTTTGGAATAGTATCTTTAGTTGCAGCTTGGATGTGTTCTTCAGTCGCATCAACAACATTCGGGGTATATTTTTTCAATAACAGACCATAACCTAAGTCTTTTTGGTTCTGTTCAAATGAAGCAAGTAAATCAGGAGAGCGGTCGCCAGCACGAAGCTTTTCTAACTCGCTATAAGCCACCATACCGTTGCGAATACGCACTTCATGTTCTTTCATAAGGTCTTTTAGACCTGTTACTTGTTTGTCAGTAGAGCGTGTCGCAATAATACCCATAACATATGGAATCTTAATTGCGTAGTCAGTTCGCATTTCTGCTTGATTTGGAACACCAAATAGAGTGAATGCAGCAGGGGCTGGTTCTGTATGCCATTCTGCTTCAATCGCAGCAAGTTTAGTTTTCTGAACGTCACCTAATTCATAACCAGATTCATCGCCCAGTAAGATTACTGAAAGAGTAGATGCCAAACCGAAAATCGCGGCAATTGCGAATGAGCGACGAGCAAAAGGTAAGTCGCGTTTTTTCAATAAGTAGTAGCTAGAAATCGCGAGTACGAAAATCGCACCGGTGACATAACCTGCTGAAACCGTGTGAACAAATTTTACTTGAGCAACTGGGTTAAAGATTAAGGCACCGAAGTCAACAAGCTCCATACGCATGGTTTCAAAGTTGAATGCTGCACCGACAGGGTTTTGCATCCAACCATTGGCAATCAAAATCCATAAAGCGGACATGTTCGAGCCAATTGCAACGAGCCACGTTACACCTAAATGTTGAACTTTAGAAAGGCGATCCCAACCAAAGAAGAATAAACCAATAAATGTTGATTCTAGGAAGAATGCCATCAGGCCTTCGATGGCAAGTGGTGCGCCAAAGATATCGCCGACATAGTGAGAATAATATGCCCAGTTAGTACCGAACTGGAATTCCATGGTTAAACCAGTGGTTACACCTAGAGCAAAGTTAATCCCAAAGAGTTTCCCCCAGAACTTAGTCATGTCTTTATAGATTTCTTTACCTGAAATCACATATGTGGTTTCCATAATGGCAAGAATGAAAGCTAGACCTAATGTTAGAGGGACGAAAAGAAAGTGATACATTGCGGTCATTGCAAATTGGAACCGCGAAAGATCGACCACGCTTTCAGAAATCATCAACGTGTCTCCTGATTGTTGGACATGTCACCAGCAATACGCTCGGCAACTTCATTGTTAAAATCTTTTGGAATCGTTGGGGCATCAAACCAGATGTTCTTAATCACCATAAGGATCGCAACTTTAATAATAAGAATTATTGCTATTTCACGGATTAAGCGCCGATTTGGATCTTGAGAACTCGTGTTCATTGGAACCTAGCCTCATATTTTAAAAAGATGTAAAACATTATTAAATAAAATTCATTAAAAATAAACCTTTAGGATATTTAAAATAATTCATATGTGTTAAGTTTATATAAAACAATATGTTATGTTGTTTTTATTGGTTTTTATAAAATAAGTATAATTAACCTACTAAAACAATAGGGTATAGATTTTAAATCCGATTAAAACAATTGTATTTATAATTTTAAACCTGATTAAAAAGATATGATTTATTATTATTTAAATATAATTAAAACCTAGTAAAATAGTATGAATATAAAATAATTAATATTTACATGGGCTTAGATCTTTAGTTACATAAAGAAGTAATAAGTGTAATGAAAACACTATAAAACCAAGTGTATTACTAGAGTTTATTGTTGAAAATGTGATGCATTTCTCTATCAAAAACTGCTTCAAACTTCTGAAAAGAAAGCAAGTAGGGCATTACGGAAAATAATGAATAAAAACACCGTTAAATTTGTAACATTTTGTAATTTTTCTTGCTATGGCTATGTCGAACTTTAATAAGGTCTAATCTTATTTAATTAATCTGCTGTAAAAAGCTTATTTGAGAGTGAAATCTTTTTTGCTAAATAATGAGAGTTGGATTTTTGACTAATCAATAAGACTTGTGACTGTAGCTCTAATTCACCAAACTCTGGTTCAACTTGTACATAATAAAGTTGACCAAACTCATCTCTTACACGCGCCTGTGCAGAAAAACCAGGACGAGCATTGCCTGTAGAGATTGTAGCTAAACGACCTACTAAGCTAGTGTGTGTATGAGTTACCTTTGGCTTAATGACCTGATCGAGACAATGGATCATAAATACGGTGAAGAAGATATCAATGATTAATGCTGGAATAAAAAGATAATAAGGTGAAATGAAGTAGTGCTGTAATGCGAAGAAAGATAGCTCTAAAAAATATCCAGCAAAACTAAAATTGATGAGTAAGAAAACAAAAATTAAATATTTTGAAAACTTTACGTCTAGTAAAGGAGAGTTCAGCAGCCATTCAGGTGTGAGTTTTTTGACTAAATGACTTGGACGTAAACCGATGAATATCCCGATGGTTTCTGCGATGCTGAGAAAAATCAAAGCAACTACGCTCATGTGAAATGGCATAAGGTAGTAATTTAGAAAAAACTCAGTCATAGCAGAATTCATAATTCAGGTATTAGTCAATATAAATACCACCATCAGAGTGGACTTCCAAATTTACCTTTTCAAGGAAGTCACCCAAACAAGGCCCTGATATACATTCACCAGTTTCAACAGAAAACAATGCACCATGAGTAGAACATTGAATATACTCACGATCTTGATCTAGAAACTGGTTTTCTAAGTATTCAAGTTCCGTTTGTAAGTGCGGACAAACATTTTGGTAAGCATAAAAGCTACCATCTTTTTGGGTAATAAAGATTGTTGTGCCTTTCATCGTGTCGAATGCGCGTGATTCACGTTCAGGCACTTCCTCAGTCATGCAAATCTTTTCCATGTTATGCACATTCCTGTTGAGTCGCTTTAAATTGTTCAAAGAGTTTAGCGTAGTTTTCAACGCTTAAACGAGGGCCGAATTGTGCTACGACTTCACTTGAAATAAGAATAGCAAGTTGCGCAGCAGCCTCCAAGCTGAGACCTGCATTGATCGCATAAAGGAATGCACCTGCAAAGGCATCACCAGCACCATTAGTATCAACAGCTTCTACTTGACGACCAGCTACATGGAATTGCTTTGATGGATCGATAATCATCGCACCATTTGCACCCTGCGTAATCACAATGTGTTGATTATTGACTTTTAATGCTTCGATAGCCGCATCAAGATTGTCTGTATTGGTGAACATCAATGCTTCTTGTTCATTACAGAAAAGTAGATCAACGCCGTCATCTAATAATTCTTCTAAGCCTGAGCGAGCATATTGAACCATTGCTGGATCTGAAAGTGAGAGTGCAATTTTCACTCCGTGTTGCTTTGCTAATTCACGAGCTTGTTTAACTGCAACTCGTGCAGTATCACTTGTAGACAGGTAGCCTTCGATATAAATCCATTTCGCAGTTTTTAGTGGTTCGAAATCAATTTGTTCAGCAGATAACTCAGCTGTAATTCCAAGAAAGGTATGCATGGTACGTTCAGAGTCAGGGCTGATTAGAACCATGCAGGTGCCTGTAACACCTTCGCTGATTGATTGTTTCGCTGTCTTGATACCTGCATCATTAAGACCATTCAGATAAATTGAACCTAGTTCATCATTACCGACACGGCAACCATAAAAAGCAGTACCACCTAGAGCACTAAACGCAACCGTTGTATTTGCTGCTGAACCACCGCTTGCTTGACCTTTATAGCTTTGGCTATCTTGAAGCTGTTGATATAACGCTGCTTGAGTTTCACCATCGGTCAACTGCATTGTGCCTTTTTGCAAAGCTTGCTGTGTTAAAAACTCATTTGAGACTTTAAATTCTTGGTCAATGAGTGCATTCCCAATTGCAAAAAGATCAACAGTCGCCATGTTTGTCATCACATTAAAATTCAAAATGCAAAGTTTACACTAATGCTCTGGATTACAGTAGTTTGTTGAAAAGAATACAGCTAATAAGTGCATAGTTTAGGATAAAGATATAGATGATTTTGATTAAACAATTACAAATTGTTGATGTGCTAATTCATTTAGATTCGCTATTCATCTATTGCAAAATGAAGGCTTAGGTTTTATTGATAGATTTAAACAAAAAAATTTAAAGTCAAAAATCGCTTAAAGCGAGTAGGAGGAGAAAAGCTATCGAGATTAAGTTGAGCCAACAATTTTATTTAAAGTTTATTATTAGACCTTGAATTTCAGTGATGTAAATTTAAAAGAAATTGCTCTGCATAGGTATATTGCTTAGTCGATGAATTTTTCTACAAAAACATAGTAATTTACATGGATATCTCTATCTATTCTTCGGTAGACTCTCTAAAGTAAATTGTAATCATTTAATGTAGATAAATTGGAGATAACATGACTGTAGATGTTACTGAAAGCATTACTCAAACTATTCATCCTGCGTTTCAGCTATTACGTCAACATCATGTAGAAGCACTTGATATCCAAGTTTCAGAATATAAGCACAAAGTTACTGGTGCAGTTCACTATCATTTAGCTACTAGTCATGATGAAAATGTATTTTTAGTAGCATTCAGAACACAACCTATGGACTCTAAAGGCACAGCACATATTTTAGAGCATACTGCACTCTGTGGTTCTGAAAAATTTCCTGTACGTGATCCATTCTTTTTGATGATTCGCCGTTCTTTGAATACATTTATGAATGCATTTACAGCGGCGGACTGGACAGCATATCCATTTGCTACACAAAACAAAAAAGATTTTCAGAACTTACTTTCTGTGTATTTAGATGCAGCATTTGCAGCTAATTTAAATCCGCTGGATTTTGCACAAGAGGGTATTCGTATTGAGTTGGAAAATGATCAAGCTGTTTATAAAGGTGTAGTCTTTAATGAAATGAAAGGAGCAATGAGTTCTCCTACAGACCAACTTTACCATCAGCTAGCACATCATTTATTCCCAGAGACAACGTATCATTATAATTCTGGTGGTGATCCAAAGGATATACCAGACTTGAGCTATGAGCAGCTTGTTGAGTTCTATAAGACACATTACCACCCGAGTAATGCAGTTTTCATGACCTTTGGTAATGAAAGTGCACATGACCTTCAAGAGCAATTTGAAAAATTAGCTTTACATAAGTTCTCTAAAGGGACAACTTTATATTCAACGCCTGAAAAACGTTTAACTGCACCAGTTGAAGTGACCGAAAGCTATGCGGTTGATAGCGAAGATTTAACAGACAAGACTTATCATGTAATGTCTTGGTTGTTACCTGAAACCAGCGATATTAAGCTGCGTTTAGGGATGCGTTTGGTTGAGGGGATTCTGTTAGAAAACTCGGCTTCTCCATTACGTCATTATTTAGAAACCTGTGGTTATGCTCAATCAACGGGCCCACTCATGGGTGTTGATGACAGTAACTTTGAAATGACTTTCTATTGTGGTGTTCAAGGTTCAAATGCTGAACACGCTGAAAGTTTCAAAAATGGTGTATTACAAGTTTTAAATGATGTTGCTTCTGCACCTGTGGATACAGATCTTGTCGATGCAATTCTTCACCAAATTGAGTTGCATCAACGTGAAATCAATGGTGATGGTACACCTTATGGCTTAAGTCTAATTCTAAACGGCTTGGGCAGTGCAATTCACCATAATGATCCGATTCATGTATGGGATGTTGATTCTGCGATTGAACAAGTCAAAGAAGAACTCAAAGACCCAATGTGGTTGTCTAATTTGATTCAAACGCATTTGTTAGATAATCCACATCGTGTACAAATGACGCTTGTTCCAGATGCAAGTAAGTCTGTGAAAGAACAGCAAGAGGAACAAGCGCGTTTGGCTGAAATTACGGCTCATTTGACTGATGCACAAAAAGTTGAAATCCAAGAAAAAACTGAAGCGCTTAAAAAGCGTCAAGATACGCCAGATAACTTGGAACTGTTGCCAAAAGTTGGACTCGAGGATGTGCCTGCTGATCTACAGATCGTACAGGGGCAATTACGAGAAATCATTTGTAACGGTTTGGATACACCGCTCAATCTTTATCATGCAGGTACTAATGGGATTTATTACCACCAGGTCTTGATTCAAATTCCTGATGAAATTGTTCAATCACCATATTTCAATTTACTCTCAATCCTCATGGGTGAAGTGGGTGCTGGCGAATATGATTATCTTGAATTCCAACAAATCCAAACTGCGGTTAGTGGTGGTCTCGGTATGGGCGCATCTTTGCGTAGTAAAGTTGATGACAAAGAGCGCATCAGTGCTTGGTTAACTTTGACTACGAAATCGCTTACTCAAAAATTTGATGCGATTCAATTGTTGAAACTGGCATTTGAAAAACTACGCTTTGATGAGAAAGATCGTATTATCGAATTATTGCAACAACGTAAAACTCGTTGGCAGTCTCGATTGTCTGGTTCTGGGCATAGTTATGCAATGCAAGCCGCTTCTCGTCAAATGAGTGCTTTAGCTCGTCGTGATTATCACAACACAGGACTTGGCGCATTAAACTGGTTGAGTGATTTAGTTAATAAAATTGATCAAGATGAAACAGCATATCAATCCTTGATTAACGAATTACAGGCCATTCATCGAAAGCTTTTACAAGCGCCTAAACAGTTCTTGCTTGTGTGTGAAGAACATCAATCTGATCGTCTGGTCGAAGAAATCCAAAATGTTTGGGATAAATTAGAAGTTAACAAAGAACCTGTAAGCTTAACCCAAGTTGAACGTGTAGAAAGTTCAGAAGATGAAGCTTGGTTGATTCAAGCCAATGTTCAATTCTGCTCGTCAGCATATCAAGCAGTTGATGTGGCGCATGCAGATGCCGCACCTTTAATGGTACTTGCAGCATATTTACGTAATGGCTTCTTACATAGTGCAATTCGTGAAAAAGGTGGAGCATATGGTGGCGGTGCAAGCTATGATGGAAATGCATGTTCATTCCGTTTCTATAGTTACCGCGACCCACGTTTAGTTGAAACATTTAATGATTTTGAAGCAAGTATTCAATGGTTATTGAATACTGAGCAGCAACCTCATCAACTAGAAGAAGCAATTCTTGGTTTAGTTGCAAGTATGGACAAACCAGGTTCACCAGCGGGTGAGGCAATTACAGCTTGCTATGCCTTGCTTCATGCACGTACACCTAAATTCCGTAGATTGTTACGTGAACGTTTGTTAAACGTTAACCTAGATGATGTAAAACGTGTAGCTACACAATATTTGTTAGAGCAGACACCTGTGAAGGCAGTAGTTGCACCATTTGCGAAGCGTGAAGAGTTACAGAAACTTGGCTTTAATATTCAACAAGTAAATTAAAAGAAAAAATTGGAGAAAAATATGGCGTTCAAATCATTTGAACGTAGTCATTTAGAACTAAGTATAGTCACTATACTTAGTTCTTTTGCTACGGCTGGTGCAAATGCTCAGGCAACCACGCCTGCTAGTCCAGCAACTGTTGATGCCTGTGTTGCCTTAGCTTCTAATGCAGAGCGTTTAGCATGTTATGACAGTCTTTTTAAAGCACCAACCATTATTCCAACACAAGCGCAAACAGATGCCGCACCAGAGGTTGCTGCAGCTGTACCTGTAGTTGAGCCGAATGAGACAAATAAGCCTGTGTCTTTGAAAGATAAGGTGGTTCAAAAGGTTAGCGACTTACATGTATTAGGTGCAGCGCCTAAATTTGATCCTAATGTTTCTCTGCTTGATCGCCGTTGGGAGTTATCAGAAGAAAGTAAACTTGGTGTATGGAATATTCGTGCTTATCAGCCTGTTTATTTGCTTCCTGCGTTTTGGACAAGTGATAAAAATGAATTTCCTAGCAGTCCAAATCCCAATAATACAGTTACTGACAAACAGAATTTAACGTCAACAGAAGCAAAGTTCCAAATTTCCTTGAAGACAAAAGCATGGGAAAATATTTTTGGAAACAATGGTGACTTATGGTTAGGTTATACTCAGTCATCTCGATGGCAGGTCTTTAACTCGGAAGAATCACGCCCATTTCGTGAGACAAATTACGAGCCTGAAGCAAGCTTGATGTTTAGAACAAATTACGAAATTTTGGGTCTAAATGCTCGTTTGCTTGGCGTGACACTCAACCATCAATCAAATGGGCGTTCTGACCCGTTATCACGTAGCTGGAACCGTGTGATTTTCAATTTAGGTTTTGAAAAAGACAATTTTGCTTTGATGTTACGTCCATGGTATCGCGTTGAAGAAAATGCGAAAGATGATAATAATCCAGATATCAAAGACTATATTGGTCGTGGTGATTTAACCGCTTTTTATCGCAAAGGTGATAATGATTTTTCTTTGATGTTACGTCACTCTCTTAAAGGCGGTGATCGTTCTCATGGTGCTGTACAGTTTGATTGGGCATTTCCAATCAAAGGTAAATTACGTGGACATCTGCAATTATTTGATGGGTATGGTGAGAGCCTAATTGATTATAATCATCGAGCAACTTATGTTGGCTTGGGTGTATCGTTAATGAATTGGTACTAAATGAGTTTAAATATTCCAGAGCCACTATTACAGCTTGAAGCAAATTGTGGTGTGTTCGCAATTTGGTTGATTTTAAAACAGTATCAAACGCATATTGATATTGCTGACCTGATTAAATTATCTGGTCATGATCAAATTGATGGAACATTTACGATTGCTTTGGCTGTTGCATTGAAAAAACTAGGGTTTGAGGTTTCTTTTTATACTGCACCAGACCCTAATGTTGATGAAAAAGAAAAGCAAATTTTTGTTGAAGCGAAACAACTTCAGATTCCAATTGGAGCTGCCTTAACTTATGCTGAAATTCAACAAGCATTTGAAGAGGGTAAGTTTATTATTGTGTTTTATGACACATTGGAAGGTACAGGAAATCAATCTTTAATCTACTCAATAGATGAGCATGAAATTAGCTTCTGTGATCATTTTGATGTGATGACTAAAGCAGTATTTGAAAGGCAACGACAAGCTGACGGTATATGTCAGCAGGTCATTGTCATTGAGCAGCCTGTAGAGCATTATCCAATCTGAATATTGGCATTTGCATGTTTTAAACGGCTCTTCTTCGGTGTTGCAATTAAGTAGGCCAGCGTAAGAGGGCCTAATCTTCCAGTAAACATTAATATGCTGAGCACGAATAAACTGCCATCATGTAGCTCACCTGTAAGGCCACGTGAAAGACCAACGGTACATGCTGCTGATACGACCTCAAACATCAGATCAAAAACATCAAGCTCTGGTTCTAAGACTAATAAAATAAAATAACCGAAGAACACCAACATTCCTGTTATCGCCGTGACTGCAAGCGCTTTATATGTTGTTTCATGTGAAATTGAATGATTGAAAATGCGTATTTCTTCATTGCGTCTCAAGAAAGAAATGACGCATAAAAATAAAACAACGAATGTGCCGACCTTAATACCGCCAGCTGTACTGAGTGATCCACCGCCAATAAACATTAATAACATGGTGAGAAGCCCAGTGCTGTGATTCATCGCTCCAGTATCAATTGTGTTAAACCCTGAGGAGCGTGGGACTGTTGCTTGAAACCAAGCATTTGCAGCTTGCTCACTAAAGCTCATAGGGCCGAGCGTTAAAGGATTATTTGACTCTAAAATCCAAACCAATATAAAAGCAACCAAATTTAAAATTGCAATCGCACTTAAAATTAACTTGCTGTTCGGACTTAATTTGCTCCAGCGCTTATGCTGTTTTATATCCATCAGTACAAGGAAGCCGATACCCCCTAATATATAAAGTGAGCTAATAGTAATACTGATTAAATAGTTGTGTTGAAAATTCATTAAACTATTGTCAAATAATGAAAACCCAGCATTATTAAAAGCTGAAACACTATAAAATACAGCATAGTATAGACCGCGTGCAAAGCCATAAATAGGTGTAAAAGCGGTCGTTAAAATGATGACCCCAATTAACTCAAAAAGCAGTGTATACGCCACAACGCCTTTTGCAACAAAGGTAACTTTCGATAAGCTGGTTTGTCCTAAACTATCTTGGGCCATCATTTGTTGCTTTAAGCCGACCTTGGGGGAAAGGCTAAGTGCAGCTAGAATTGCAAACGTCATGAACCCCAAACCACCAGATTGAATCAACAGCAAAATCACAAATTGGCCAAGGTGGTTAAACGTATCATTAATATTTACGACAGAAAGTCCAGTAATAGTTACCGCTGACGTAGCGGTAAACAGCGCATCCATCCAGCTCAATTCTTCTTTTTGCATAAATGGGAGTTTAAGCAATATTGTTCCAATAACAATAAAGCTTAAAAAACCAATCGCAAGTAAGGATGGGGGGCTTAGGTTAAAAATTTTCTGGGAATTCATTTGCATTGACATTCTAGCTGAAACATCCTGAAAGTTTTTTAAGATGGTTGAGCAAGCCTTCTAAGATCAGGACGTCACCTGTTTTTAACGTAAAGTTGGTATCTGTTTCATAAAGAATTTGTTGATCCCGTTTCAATAACAGTAATTTAATATTTGGTTCTTGAGCAAGGATGCCTGAGAGATTTACATTATTGAGTTTTTCATTCACAGGGACTTTAATAATATAGTGATCATGATCAAGTGACATATAGCGACTGACCATTGGGTAATTTAAAGCTTGGGCAACACGTACCCCCATATCTTCTTCTGGATGAATAATCTTAGTGATATCTAAGTGAGACAAAATTGTATGATGTGCTTTGGTTTTTGCTTTTACTAATATCTTTTCTACACCTAAACTTTTTAGGTTCAATACACATAAAATACTCGCTTCAATATCCTCACCAATTGCAACAATGACCGCATCACAATTTTGAATATTTAGTTCTTCCAAAACATGTTCGTCAGTCGCATCTGCAATAACTGCGTGTGTAATTTGATCTGCCAGATTCTCAACATTTCTTTTTAGTGTATCAATACCAATAACATCATGATGAAGTTTGGTGAGTTCTAATGCGACAGTTGCTCCAAAACTACCTAAACCAATGACTGCGAACTGTGCCATATCTATCCTTAACTAAATGATAAAAATATACTTTTATCTATTTTAAATGGAATAACTCGTCGATTTGTAATGATTTTGTTTGTCAAATCTTCAAGAAATTCTACACTCATTTAATATAAATAAAGCCGACATAAAGTCGGCTTTATCACTATCTTTATACGCTTATTTAAGGAAGCGCTTATAGCCAATATTATCGCTAATTTCAGCATAAGGATATGTAATTTGCTCTAAAGTCTCTACAAGACCATCTGGATTCTGTTTTGCATCAGTTGCTTGTAATCCGACGAGAACACGACCTTCAGCTGCACCGTGATTGCGATAGTGGAATAATGTGATGTTATGTGTCGGGCCTAAACGCTCTAGAAAAGTTAAAAGAGCACCAGGGCGTTCAGGAAATTCAACACGGAATAAACGCTCATTTTCCAAATTGGCATGACCACCAATTAAGTAGCGGATGTGAAGTTTAGCAACTTCATCATCAGATAGATCATCCACTTCATACTGCTGTTTGAGCATTTCATGAATTTCATGGCGTTCAGTTTCGCCACCTTTTAAGCTAATGCCAACAAATACTTGTGCTTGATTACTATCGCTTGCACGGTAGTTAAACTCAGTAATGTTTCGACCTTGTAAGGCGCGACAAAAATGTAAAAATGCACCTTTTTGTTCTGGGATCGTGACCGCATAGATCGCTTCTTTGCGTTCTCCTAACTCCGTACGTTCAGCAATATAACGTAGACGATCAAAATTCATGTTGGCACCACAAACAATTGACACCATGTTTTTGCCAGTCAATTGATGCTCAGCAACATATTTTTTAATACCAGCTAAAGCCATTGCACCAGACGGTTCAACAATACTGCGGTTTTCATCAAATGTATCTTTGATCGCAGCACAGATTTCATCTGTATTTACGGTGATGATATCAGGTTCAACGATAGGTCCAGAATTATCAGATTTGCGCAAGCGAACCATTTCAAAAGGTAATTCACCGATTTGAGCAACAGCAGTGCCATCAGCAAATAAACCAACATGAGGTAAAATCACACGTTCATTTGTTTCCAGAGCAGCTTTAAGACATGCTGACTCTTCATATTCAACACCAATGACTTTTACATGCGGTGCAACTTCACCTAAGTAAGCAGCGACACCAGCAATCAATCCACCGCCACCAACAGCAACGAAAACGTATTCTACATCACGCCATTGACGCAATAACTCATTGGCTATTGTACCTTGGCCAGCAATCACAAGTTCATCGTCATAAGGTGGAATGAAAACTAAGCCTTCTGTTTCGGCACGTTGTTTAGCATATTTATTCGCAACATCAAAGCTATCGCCATGAAGAACAACTTGACCACCAAGGCTTTTAACTGCTTGAACTTTAATATCAGGCGTTGTGCTTGGCATAACGATAATGGCTGGAATACCTAATTTTTTTCCAGATAATGCGACACCTTGAGCATGGTTACCTGCTGATGCGCAAATAACACCACGATCTAGTTGATCTTTCGGTAATTGACTAATACGGTTATAGGCACCACGTAGTTTGAAAGAGAACACGGGTTGTAAATCTTCACGTTTAAATCGAATGTTATTATTAATTTTTTGACTAATTCGTGGAGCTGCTTCAAGCGGTGTTTCAATCGCAACATCATAAACCGTTGCTTGTAAAATTTGTCGTACCACACGAGACAGCATGTTCATCTTCCCTATAACAGTTTAAAATAGGTGAACATTGTAGCAAACCCCTGTGCATTTGCGCTGTTTTCTTGCAGCAAATGTCAAAATAGTTGAGTGAAGTCATGAGTCTATATGCAACCCAAGATGAAAAAAAACAAGCTGCAGCAAAAGCAGCATTGAAACATTTGCCGAAAGGCGGCATTTTGGGCGTAGGAACAGGAAGTACAGTTAACTTTCTAATCGATTTATTACCTGAGCTGCAATTAGAAGCAGCCGTAGCAAGTTCAAATGCAACAGCTGAGCGTTTGAAAAAGCTGGGTATTGAAGTTGTAGACATGAACTCGGTTGGTGGATTAGGTGCTTATGTTGATGGTGCTGATGAGATTGATCGTCATATGCATATGATCAAAGGTGGCGGCGCAGCTTTGACCCGTGAGAAAATTGTTGCTTCGATTGCAAAGAAATTTGTTTGTATCGTTGACGACTCAAAATGGGTGGATCAATTGGGTCGCGACTTTCCACTTCCTGTAGAAGTTATTCCAATGGCACGCTCTGCGGTTGCACGTAAGATTGTTGCCTTAGGTGGTGATCCTGTCTACCGTGAAGGTGTTGTAACAGATAACGGTAACGTTATTTTAGATGTTTTTAATTTAAACATTTTGAATGCAATTGAATTAGAGAAAACGATTAACAACATTCCAGGTGTTGTAACAAACGGAATTTTTGCTTTAAATGCGGCAAGTATTGCGATTGTTGCTACAGATAATGGTATTGAAGAGCGTACTGCGCAGTAATGCAAGCAGTCTCATCAGAAGCATTTTTACCTGAGATTAAAATTGTTCGACACGCAAGGGCAAGAAACCTGCGCTTGCGTGTTGAGCCATCGGGTATACGGCTTACTGCGCCACTATTTGCCTCAACAAGACAAATTCAACATTTTCTTAATCAATCTGAACAATGGTTAATTGAGACATGGAATAATCAGCAAAATAAGTTTAGCCAATCAGTTGCTATACCTGAAGATTTAAAATTATTTCATCACGTAGAAGCATTTAAGCTTATTCAACAAAAACAAAGACAAATATTTAAATTTGATTTTGAGCAGCATTGTCTTTTTGTAAGAAATGAACAATTTGAGAAAGCTTTACAAGCAGCAGTGATTGCTTATGCGAAACACTTTTTGCCTGAATATTTAAAACAAATAAGTTTAAGTATTGGGCTACCTTTTCAAAAATGCTCTATACGTAAACCGAAGACACGTTGGGGGAGTTGTAGTGCTAAACATGACATCATGCTCAATGCCGCTTTGGTTTTGATGCCTGAGCACATAGTTCGGTCTGTATGTATTCATGAACTAGCACATACGATACATTTTGATCATAGCGCTGCTTTTTGGAATAAGGTTGCTCAATATGATGAGAACTATTTAGAAAATCGCAAGCAATTAAAAAATATTCAATTGCCTGCTTGGTGGTATATCTAGCTAAAATTACACTGAAGCTGAGTGGTTTGTAATTGGTCTGGTGCTTTTCTGCTATCGAGACCAGCACTCGCACTTTGCACTTGATTTTCTTTGATTTTAACCTGTACGAAAGAATAATCTAATGAAGTATTATTTGGTTCTGTAGAGCTACTATTAAGTAAATACTCACGGTTTGCTTTGTCTACTTGTAATAGGTTGTCAGTACTATCAGCATCAAGTACAGAACGATAAATTTGAGACCCCTTGATCAATTCAAGTACACCATTTGCACGAATATTTAGCTGACAATTATTTGCTGAATCTTCATAGTGACCAATCAGATATTCGATAGAAGGTAAATTTGGATTGACAATATTGATTCCAGTAATGCCTTGTTTACATGGATATCTCGAGCCATTACACGTTGCCGTGGTGTCTACAAAGCCGACTGCTCTTCTGTAGTCACCTGCACCAGAAACACGAAAAGCTGATAATGAGTTTACTATAGGCGAATTACCGGAATATGTTTTTTGTTCAAGTAAAGCGTAACCATCAGGATTAGTTGTTTTCTGCTGGAAAGTCGTCGCTAATTGAAGTGTTGCTTGTTTTAAAGAGTTTGCAAAAATTGTGCGACTATTTTCCTGTAGCTTAGTAATATCAAGTAGATTGTTTTTTGCAGGGTCAATGTTATCTGGTGTTGAAGTTACAAGGGAGGCAAGGGATTCATTCTCGCCATGAATTTTTTTTGCATCCAACTGACCATCTTTTAAATCGATGGCAAGATTTTTAGTAAATTCAGCAAAAGTATGGTTTGGATTGCTATTTGCCCATTGTTGTATATATCCAAAACTAAAAAATGTATTTACAAATAGGTTAGAGCCGGCAGTTGTGCTTAAGTCTCCTGGACCAAAAATATTTAATTGATAAGAATGGTTAAGATTTGGAGCGTTAATTTGATTGAAAGCGTGTAAGAGAGCAAGATTTACTTCTTGTGATGCGAGACTCAAATGTAATTTTGAAACTTCTAACGGATTTTCAACCTCGTTTGGAAGCTGACCAGAACGTATGAGTGCACGCTGATAAATTGCTTCAGAGTTTGGATTAAGATAAATAGTCTGAGTGAGATTGCTTACATCAACGCTAACAATGCTATGTAAACTCATTGAAACACTTTCATATTGTCCATTCAGGAAATTGTAAATAAGAGAACTTGGTTTTGTAGATAATTCAATTCGATATAGGCGGTTTGTATTTAAAACTTTTGGGAGTGTTAAGCTTAGGTTTGACGTAGTACTAACTTGCTGTTCAAGTATCAATGTATTATCAAAATTATCATATACTTTAACCACAACATCCCGCATTTCTACAGGTGTCCTAATTTCAAAATTCTTTGGTTTTGGGACAGTCACGATAGGAGTGCTATCATTTTTGGCACCACTCTCACCACTTCCACAGCCAACCAATGCTGTACCAAGTAATAGAGTGCTTACACCTAAACAGATAAATTGATTTAATCTTTGTTTTGATTTCAAAGAAGGCATCCCAGCTCTCCAAAAATTCTACATCCATGAAATTTATTATTACCACATCGCTTTTTATTTTATGCGAATAGATTGCTGATTCAATAGTATTTCTTGACCAGCGGTAAAATCTTTACAGTCAAAGCCTTTTTACACTGTTTTAGCTCGAATAGCTATTTTTATGATCAAATAAGCCATTTTAAGAGATAAAAAATTTAATTTTAAAATTTTAATCAAACACTAAGCTTTGAAATTTATAGTTAAAAACACGATATAACTTATAGGTTTATAGATTGTTAAAAGTCAATCAAACTGCCATACTATTCACACGATTCAAAGTTTGAGGTGGAACACGTGATTTCTGTTGGAATTGTTGGCGGAACTGGATATACAGGTGTCGAGTTATTGCGTCTATTATTAAGACATCCACAAGCCCAAGTACGTGTTTTAACATCTCGAACAGAAGCAGGGAAAGCTGTTGCTGATATGTTTCCTAGCTTACGTGGTCACACTGATCTTGAGTTTTCTGATTTAAACCTCGAAAATTTAAAGCAATGTGATATTGTATTTTTTGCAACACCGCATGGGGTTGCGATGCGGCATGCTGAAGAGTTAATTACAGCTGGCACTAAAGTAATTGATCTTGCTGCGGACTTTCGTTTACAGAATTTAGACCAATTCGAAAAATGGTATGGAATGCAACATCATTGTCCTACTGTTTTAAAAGAGTCTGTCTATGGTTTAACAGAGTTAAATCGTGAAAAAATAAAACAAGCGCAAGTGATCGGAAATCCTGGTTGTTATCCAACAACAGTTCAATTGGGTTTAGCACCTTTATTAAAATCTTCTAGCAAGCTTGTAGATACGCAAAGCATTATAGTTGACGCTAAATCGGGTGTTTCAGGTGCTGGACGAAAAGCAAGTTTAGGTATGATATACAGTGAAAATGCTGATAATTTCAAAGCGTATGGTGTCGCAGGTCATCGCCATCACCCTGAAATTGTTGAAGCTTTAGAAAATATTTCAGGCTTGAAGGGACAATTTGATCATTTGATTTTTGTTCCACACTTAGTACCGATGATTCGCGGTATGTTAAGTACAATTTACATTGATTTAACTGAACAGGGCAGCCAAGAAGATCTACAAGCACTCTATGAAGATTTCTATAAATCTGAGCGTTTTGTTGATGTTATGCCTGCTAATAGCTCGCCTGAAACACGTAGTGTACGTGGTGCAAATGAATTGCGGATTGCTCTTTATCGCCCACAACCAAATAAACTCATCATACTTGTCGCTCAAGATAATTTAGTTAAAGGTGCTGCAGGTCAAGCTGTACAAAACATGAACTTAATGTTTGGTTTTGATGAAGCTGCTGGGTTAAATGGTATTGGTTTATTACCATAAAAAACGCTTTTTTACTTCACACACATTTAAATTTGGATTTAAATGTGTGCTTTGATGTAGATCATAACGATAGAGATAATGATGGAAAACGCTGAACCGACTGTTTCACCGGACAGTTCCGTTAAAAAAAATAAATTCCTAAAAACGAATTTACCTTTAGTTATAGCAGCCACTTTACTGATCGGTAGTAGTTTTGTATTGGGTTACACCGTTGGTCATCGTCAAGGTTTAACTGTTGTTGGTTATGACGCTGATGCCGAACAATTGGTTGATGTGGTTCAGAAACAGAAAACGGCATTAGATTCGATGACTAAAAGTCTAAATTCTGCTGTGCAAGAGCGTGATATGGCTGTAGATAATGCTGATGAGCTATTCAAAGGTATTAATCAAGCAAATGCAGATAAAGCTCAGTTCGAGACAATGAATACAATTTATCGTGAGACTTTAAGGCAGCGTGGTGGGGTTAGCTTAACTGTACAGAACTTAGCGATTAAATCACTGCCTGAAAACGCTTTTGAATATCAAATTGACCTAATTCAAGTGAGTCCAAGTAAACGTCGTGCTGTAGGTTCAGTTGAATTACGTCTAATTAAAGATTCTGAAGTTTTGGTTGTACCACTGGAAGATAAGAACTTTAATTTTGATGACTTTGAGCGTTTGACAGGTCGTTGGACTATGCCTAAAGGTTTTACTCCTCAGTTTATTGAAGTTCGTTTAACTGGTTACGGAACACCAGTGATTAAACGTTTCAGTTGGCAGCGTGGTAAACCTGTTGATGTAAGTTCAGCATTCGTGTCTGAAATCCCACAAGCCGAAGCTAACGCTCAATAATATATAGATTAAGAATTGAATATGCGAAGATACAAACGTCAAATGAATTTAAGTGAAGTGAAAAATTCTTTTCATCAATCAGGTTATGTAGATTGGCACTTGAATCCACGATTAAGTGATTCGCAAGAAGATCATGAGGGCGAGGTGGTTGTACAAACAGCCCCTCCTGAATTAAAACGTCCTCCGCTATATGCAGTTGTCTTGTTAAATGATGACTACACACCAATGGATTTCGTTATTGAAGTATTACAAAGTTATTTTTCGATGGATTTAGATCAAGCAAGCCAAGTGATGTTAAGGGTTCACTATGAAGGTAAAGGAACAGCTGGCATATATCCAAGAGATATTGCAGAGACAAAAGCTAATCAAGTAAATAATTATGCACGTGCACAAGGTCATCCTTTATTGTGTCAAATCGAACCTGAGCGAGGTGAGTGAATATTCAAATGAAATTTGAATATGAAACGTAAGAAAGCAACGCTTTGTCCGAGCGCAAGACGAACAGCTGTGCTGTGAGTAAAAGAGGTGAGTGAATATTCAAATGAAATTTGAATATGAAACGTAAGAAAGCAACGCTTTGTCCGAGCGCAAGAAAAAAACACTTTTAGTCGTGTAAGGCGAGCCTTTAATCTAGTTTTGATAAGTCAGGCAAAAGTAATTAAATTGAATAATAGGTGAGCCTAAAATTATTCAATATTTAAAGCATTTGGATGGGTAGCAGTCATTTATTCAAAAATAAGAGATTTGTTTTATTTTTAATCAATTTGCTGCTTTTATTCCCTTTGTAATTGAATTTTTACAACAATACTTTGTTTTGAAACTTGACCAAGATACTCAACTAATGCTAACTGTAGAATATGAAGCAAAGAGACTTGTAGACGGGTAATTTATAACGATTACAAAAGCTCAAGCGGATCAAGTCAATTATTAGCTTTTGATAAAAAGATGCTTCTTTTTTGAGAAAGCCCAAGATATAAGGGGGTTACATGCTCAGTCGTCAATTAGAAGTATCGTTACGTTTGGCTGTTAGCATGGCTCGTCAAAAGAGACATGAGTTTCTGACAGTTGAACATTTGTTGCTTGCCTTACTTGATAATGATTCAGCCGTAAATGCACTAAAAGCATGTGGTGCTGATATCGTTACTTTACGTAAAGAATTAGAGGAATATGTAGAGCAACATACCCCAAAACTTGGTGATAATAGTGAACAAGCTCCACATCCAACAGAGAGCTTTGATCGCATTTTGCAACGTGCAATTTTCCATGTTCAATCGAGCGGTGGTGATCGTACAGTTGAAGGAGCAGATGTACTTGTTGCGATGTATTCTGAAAGAGATTCTTTCGCGGTTTACTTACTTAAACGTCATCAAATTAATCGCTTAACTTTGACTCAATATTTATCTCATGGGACACGTAAAGATGAGATTCAAGTTGAAGAAGAAGTAGAAGATATTGAAGGTGAAAGTGCAGCTTCAGCAAATGCTGGACCACTTGAGCAATATACACTGAACTTAAATATCGAAGCGCAAAAGGGCAAAACAGATCCTTTAATTGGTCGTGAAAAAGAAATTGAGCGGGCAGCACAAATTCTATGTCGTCGCCGCAAAAACAACCCGTTGTTAGTAGGTGATCCGGGTGTAGGTAAAACATCAATCGCTGAGGGTTTAGCTTGGCTAATCGTTAATGGCAAAGCACCTAAGCCTCTAGCAAATGCTGAAGTTTATAGTTTAGACATCGGTGCGTTAGTCGCAGGAACAAAATATCGTGGTGACTTTGAGAAGCGTTTAAAACAGTTATTAAATGCTTTGAAAAAGAATCCGAATGCTATTTTATTCATTGATGAAATTCATATGATTATCGGTGCTGGTTCGAGCATGGGTAGTACTATGGATGCATCGAATCTAATTAAACCAGCCTTAGCAAATGGTACTTTACGTTGTATTGGTTCAACTACTTTCCAAGAATATCGTCAGGTATTTGAGAAAGACCATGCTTTATCACGTCGTTTTCAAAAAATTGATGTAAATGAACCAAGCATTGGTGAAACGATTGAAATTTTACGTGGCTTGAAAAGTAAGTTTGAAGATTTTCATCATGTGGAATACGACGATAAAGCTTTAGTTGCAGCTGTAGAGTTATCGGCTAAATTTATTCATGATCGCTTTTTACCAGACAAAGCAATCGATGTTATTGATGAAGCTGGTGCACAACGCCGTTTAAAAGCAGAAGTAGATGGCTCAACAATTTCTGTTGAAAACATCGAAGATATTGTTTCTAAGATTGCTCGTATTCCTCCAAAAACAGTGTCTAAAGATGACAAGACTGTGCTTGAGAATTTAGAACGTGATTTGAAACGTGTTGTCTTTGGGCAAGATGAGGCGATTACAGCACTTGCGTCAGCAATTAAATTATCTCGTGCAGGACTTAAAGCGCCTGATAAACCAGTGGGTAGTTTTGTATTTGCAGGCCCAACTGGTGTTGGTAAAACAGAGGTGACGAAACAGCTTGCTAAGTTACTTGGTGTTGAGTTTGTCCGTTTTGATATGTCTGAATATATGGAGCGCCACGCTGTTTCTCGCTTGATCGGTGCGCCTCCTGGTTATGTTGGATATGATCAAGGTGGATTGCTCACTGATGCAATTCATAAGAATCCACATTGTGTTTTATTACTTGATGAGATTGAAAAGGCACATCCTGATGTATTCAATCTTTTATTACAAGTCATGGATCATGGTGCGTTAACAGACAATAATGGTCGTAAGTCTGATTTTAGAAATGTGATTATTGTTTTAACAACTAATATTGGTGCAGAAAGTATTTCTCGTGCAAGTATTGGTTTTACTGAACAAGATCATAGTGCTGATAATCAAGATGCGATGAAGCGAGCATTTGCTCCAGAGTTCCGTAACCGTTTGGATGGCGTGATTCAATTTAAATCACTTCCTACTACTGTGATTGAATCAGTAGTTGATAAATTCTTAACAGAGTTACAAGCACAATTAGATGAAAAACAAGTTGTGCTTGATGTGGATCAAAGTGCGCGTGATTGGTTGTCTGCAAATGGATATGATCGCCTAATGGGTGCTCGTCCAATGCAGCGTTTAATTCAAGAGCATTTGAAAAAACCGCTTGCTGAAATGATCTTATTTGGTGAACTGGCAGAGCATGGTGGTAATGTTGCTGTTTCTGTGAAGAAAGAAGATGGAAAAGACGTTGGATTGAAACTTGAAGTATTTGAGGATCATATAAATCCAAGTGCTGAACCAGCTTAATGTTAGAGTTTACATTTTCTATAACCCGAGTACTGAGTGTATTCGGGTTATTTATTTTAACGGCTATTGCAGAAATCTTGGGATGCTATTTTCCTTACTTAATCTTGAATCAAGGAAAATCTCATTGGTTGTGGATACCAACAGCACTTAGCTTAACGGTATTTGTTTGGTTGCTGACATTGCATCCAGCGGCATCTGGAAGGATATATGCTGCTTATGGTGGAATATATATTTTTACTGCACTGCTATGGTTACGTTATGTCGATCAGGTGATTCTGACACGTTGGGATATTTTAGGTGGTTTAACTGTATTGGTCGGTGCAAGTCTTATTATTCTGCAACCTCAGGGCTTGGTTCGTTAGTTTATGAAGCATGACTACTTAATGCTAAGTGTAATGCTTCATTATTCAATTAAAAACTATTTTAAATGATATGAATTCGTGATTTCACATGCGTCAATAAATGAATCATCGTGAGATACCAGTAGTACAGAACCATTAAAGTGCTTAATTGCGTGTGCTAATAACTCTCTAGATTCAATATCCAGATGATTTTCAGGTTCATCTAAAAGCAGAAGCTCCACATGCTGAAATTTTAAAGCCAGTAAAGCGACTTTTAAGCGTTCTCCACCACTTAAATTTTTTAATGGTATAAGTGCTTTGTCTCTACGAATTTTCATGTTGCCAAGCGATGTTCGTATTTGCTGTTCTGTTAGATTTGCATTGATAGTCTTTAAATATTCTGTTGCAGAAATTTCACCAGCTAAAAAAGATAAGTTTTGATCGAGATAAGCTGTTTGTACATTACAGTACATTTTGCCATCATGAGACTTAATAAGACCTTGAATTGTCTTCAATAAGGTAGATTTACCTATTCCATTTTCACCTTGTATATGAATTTTTTCTGAAGCATTCACTGCAAAATTGATTGATATAGAAAGATTAAAATCAAGTGTTAAATCTTGGCAACGTAAGATTTCTCCTGTTTTTTCGGTGATATGGTTAAACTCAAAAGACTGTGATTTTAAATGTTCAAGTTGAGATTGTTTTTGCATTAAGTTATCTTTTGCATCTGCTAGTCGCTTGATTTGCTGGTTGCGTAAATGAGAAAGCGATTGCTCAGCTTGTTCTTTTTTTGCATCTAATAAGATAGGCGCTTGAGAGCCTGAGGCCCTTAATTTTTCACCTGTTTTTTTCCGTTTTTGTGCTTTCATTTGGTTTTGATGTTGCTGTTCTTTAAGCGCTCTAATTTCTCTTTTTTCTTGATGCACAGCCTTTGATAGAGCTTCAACCTGTAGTAGATGTTGTTGCTGATAGTGTGAATAGTTCCCACCGTAGTAGTGTAAATCTAGCTGATTTAAAGCAAAAATACCCTGTACCTGATCTAAAAGTTGTCGATCATGGCTAATAATTAGCCCGCCAGTTAGGTGCTGACTCATTTGATCAATTAACCAGTTACGCCCTTGAGTATCTAAATGATTGCTTGGTTCATCTAAAAGTAAATAATGATCTTTAAGAAGAAATAAACGGCATAGTGCCAGTTTGGTTTTTTGTCCTTCGCTCAAATCTTGAATACGAGTATCAAGGTCAATCGGTAAATTTGCGCTTTCTAGCAGTTGTTGCCAATGAACAGGTAAATGCCAGAGATTTTCAACTTGATCATAATCTGAAAATGAAGCAATGCCTTGCTTTATACGTTCAAAACAAAAATATAATTCATGAATATTTAAAGCTTGGGCAATTGTGCTTTCTTTAATTCGCTGTAGTTGAGTGAGATGTTGATGAGGACATTGCCACAAGATTTCACCAGAATAAGCAACCTCACTTTTCTTCTGCAAATGTAATATAGACATGAGCAAGGATTTACCTTGTCCATTTTTTCCAACTAGGCCTGAAAATGAATTTAAAGGTAATTGGAAAGAAATGTTGTCAAAAATTTTTTGTTGTGGAAAATCAAGCGTTAAGTTGGAAATAATACATGCCTGTTGGGTCATAAGAAAACCTCATAAAAACAGGATATGCAAAATAGAATAATAAGAATTAGTTTTTAGAATAGAAATTACTAAAAGATAGATAAGCCTATTTTGCACATCAAAAAAGAAAGGGTATTTGATGTTAAAAAATAGAACTTACTTCATTGGTATAATCTCAAATTGGTGTATTTTTCCCCTATTTTATGAGCTAAATGTTCTGAGGTCAATTCTTCTTATTTTGAAGCTATGTTTAAAAAAATATAAAAAGTGCTTGTCAAACGAGGAAATAGTGCGTAATTTAATACTTAGGAACAGTTTTTTAGATATTCGAAATAAACATGTTAAAGCATACTGTAAACACAAACGCATATTTTTATTTTTGGCAATATATTTAGTTGCCTGACGCGTTTCGGGCATCGGAAAGGTTGCCCAACCAGTTAATACCTGATCGGCAACACCGATCAGGTTTTTTTATGCTCTAACAATCATTACTTTAGGAGAAATACCATGTATAAATTTAATAAGTCATATTTTAGCAGTTTTTATTGGTTCTACTTTAGCCAACATCAATTATTGCTTAGATCCCTATTGCTCAAATAAATGATCTGGACTGCGAAAAAGGTCAGTCCAAAGGAAATGAATAATGAACGCTTTAAATACTGCTTTGACACAACCAGAAACTCATTCAAAAGAATCAATGCTTAGCTTGCCATCACAACTCAAAGCGCAGTATCCCTTGTCTGCCACTTTAGCGCAGCAAATTTCAAAACATCGTCAGACGATTCATAATATTTTATCTGGACATGATCATCGTTTAATGGTGATAACAGGACCATGTTCAATACATGATCCAGTTGCAGTGCTTGAATATGCTGATCGGCTACAAAAATTACAAGAACAAGTCAAAGATCAAATTTTCCTCGTGATGCGTGCATATATTGAAAAACCACGTACCACGGTAGGTTGGAAAGGTTTTTTATACGATCCGAATTTAGATGGATCATCAGATTTACAACTTGGTTTAGAAAAATCACGTCAGCTTTATTTACAGCTTATTGAGAAAGGCTTGCCGATTGCGAGTGAAATTCTTAGTCCGATGGCAACAGGCTACTTCGATGATCTATTAGCTTGGGGCGCTATTGGAGCGAGAACCAGTGAGTCTCAGATTCATCGTGAGATTGCAAGCCATATGCCGTACAGTATCGGCTTCAAAAATGGTACAGATGGTTCTATTCAGATTGCTTTAGATGCGATTCAGTCCGCATTAAATGGACATCAATTTTTAGGTATGACACAACAAGGTTTACCTGCGATCCTTCATAGCAATGGTAATCCATTACCACATTTAATTTTACGTGGCTCAAATCACGGAACAAATTATGATTTAGCCTCAATTCAGGCGATGCATTTCAAACATAAACATATGCCTGCTTTGGTGATTGATTGTAGTCATGGAAATAGCGGTAAAGATCCGTTATTACAACCAAAAGTTTTGCAACAAATCATCGATGAGCGTGCGGAGTCAAAAGTTCGTGGTGTAATGATAGAAAGTCATTTAGTAGATGGAAATCAAAAGATTTCATGTGATATGACCTATGGTCAATCTGTAACTGATGGCTGCCTAGGCTGGGATAAAACAGCACAAGCTTTATTGGATATTGCTGAGCAGATGAGATCAAAAGTATAAAAGTATATAAAAAAGCCAATCATTGAGATTGGCTTTTTTATATCTATGTTGATTTAGGCAGCATGTTTGGACTGAGCATTAAGGAAATGTCCAATTTCTTGGCTGAATTTTCTTGGTTCTGTAATTAGAGGTGTGTGCCCTGAACGCTCAAAGTAAACGGCTGTTGCATTGCTTAACGAGTTCGCAATCAGTGTTTGTCCTGTTTCAGGGTAAAGCGTAGATTCACGACCAATAAAGAAGGTCGTTGGGCAATCAACATGACTGATTGCTTCACGATAATCTTCATCGTGATTTAAATAGTTCTCTACATACCAAAGTAAGTAATCTAGGCGTTGAATGGGAAGTAAATACTTTTGCAAGAACGGACGATTTAATGCGAGTTTGAAAATCTTAGGGCTGTAATTGTTGCTGCTCTGAAATTCAATGAATCCTGCCCATAAACTTACTAGCTTATAGCGGATATCATCTGGCAAATCCTCTAACTTCTGAGCGTATTTATAATTTAGCAGAAGTGTTTGTATGTCGAGGAGTAGCTTTTTAAATTGAGGTTGTTTATGTCCAAATAAGCCATATTGCCAAGAATCATCAACTGCGATTTTGGGTGTTTGGTCAATATGTAGATAGGCTTTTAACTTACTTGCTAGGTTGCCATGTTTCATACCATGCATCGCGGTCGTTGCGCCCATGGAATAGCCCATTAAGATGAATTGATCTAATTTTAATTGTTTGATCAATGCATTTATATCATTCCAATGGCTTGAAATGGCATTCATTTCAGGAATGGCGCAGTTCTTTGAGCCACCAAAACCACGCCAATCGGGAATAATAAACTCATATTGCTTACGATTTGCAAATAGGAAAGGTAGCCATTGCCAACTATGCATACCAAGTCCTGACAATACGAGTACAGGTTCACCTTCGCCAACACGACGTACAAAAAGTTTTTCTTGGTCAGGCATAGTGTAAAACGGCATTATTATTCTCCAATTTTGTCTGATTGCTCAAATTTCTTGAGTTGAGGAATCATTTGTTCTAACCATTTTATCCATTCATTTTCTTTAATGATACCGAGTTCAAGGATCATTTTATGGATAAAGAGGATGCGATTAGTCGGTTCATGATTCTTAAAATCTTTATCATGAATTGCTTGGTATAAGCTTAATTTTTCCTTATGTAGCTCAAGATGACGCTCAAGTTCAGGTAAAATATTGTTACCACCGAGTTGAGCTTCAGCTCTTAATCTAACCATAAGGTCATCGCGCAGTTGCGCAGGTTCACTTTGTTGTTCAATCCATGAAGCGAGTTGTATTCTGCCGAGTTGTTCGACTTGGTAGGTCTTTTTTCGGCTATTCGCAGCTTGTTCTTCTAGTGTAGAAATCCATCCTTTTTTCAGCATTCCATTGAGTTCCCGATAGATTTGCTGATGAGTCGCATTCCAAAAGAAGCCCATTGAACGGTCAAAGCGACGAGCTAATTCAAAACCAGTACTTGGCTTTTCTAATAAGCTTGTCAATAAAACATGGGCAAGTGACATAATATTCCGTAATAAAAATGACTCATTAGAATTATGCAATATGTTGCATAAAAATCAAATCTTGTTTATAACTTTATGCAACAAGTTGCATTAGCAAGCAGATTGCTAGCCAAAGGAGAAAACATGTCAGCTTACCCACATTTATTAAAGCCACTTGATTTAGGCTTTACGACTTTAAAAAACCGTGTGCTTATGGGGTCTATGCATATTGGTTTAGAAGAAGCACCGCAAGGATATGATCGTATGGCAGCATTTTATGCTGAACGTGCAAAAGGTGATGTGGGTTTAATTGTAACGGGCGGTGTTTCTCCAAATGATGATGGCGTTGTTTTTTCGCACGGTACAAAATTAGATTCGATCGAGGAAGCTGAAAAACATAAAGTGATTACCAAGGCGGTACATGACGCTGGTGGTAAGATTGCTATGCAAATCCTGCATACGGGTCGTTATTCTTATCAAGCAAATAACGTTGCACCATCTGCTATCCAAGCACCAATTAACCCAATAAAACCTAAAGCGTTAAGTTCAGCGGAAGTACAACAAACAATTGATGATTTTGCTAACTGTGCCAAGCTTGCTCAATACGCTGGCTATGATGGTGTCGAAATCATGGGTTCAGAAGGCTATCTAATTAATGAATTTATTGCTGCACGTACCAATCACCGTGATGATGAGTGGGGTGGTAGCTATGAAAACCGTATTCGTTTTCCGATTGAAATTGTAAAGCGTACCCGTGCATTAGTTGGTGAGAACTTCATTATTATCTATCGTCTATCGATGCTTGACTTGGTTGAGGGTGGTTCAAGTTTAGAAGAAGTTATTCAACTTGCTAAAGAAATTGAAAAAGCAGGTGCAACGATCATTAACACAGGGATTGGCTGGCATGAAGCACGCATCCCAACGATTGCGACTAAAGTACCTCGTGCAGCATTTACTTGGGTGACTGAGAAGCTAAAAGGTACAGTTTCTATTCCACTGATTACATCGAATCGTATCAATACACCTGAAATGGCTGAGCATGTTTTAGCATCAGGTCATGCTGATATGATTTCAATGGCACGCCCAATGTTAGCAGATGCTGAATTTGTATTAAAAGCTAGTGAAGGCCGTAGTGATGAAATCAATACATGTATTGGTTGCAATCAAGCATGTTTAGATCATATTTTCTCTATGAAAATTGCAACTTGTTTAGTGAATCCGCGCGCATGTTATGAAACTGAGCTTATTTTTAAAGAAGCAAACACAGCAAAAAATATTGCGGTGATTGGTGCGGGACCAGCTGGTTTGAGCTTTGCAACCTATGCTGCAAGTCGTGGTCATAAAGTAAAAGTATTTGATTCAAGCAATCAGATTGGTGGCCAATTTAACATTGCGAAAACGATTCCTGGTAAAGAAGAATTTTATGAGACTTTACGCTACTTCAAACGTCAAATTGAATTACAACCGAATATTGAGCTCGTACTGAACCACACCGCGACTTATGAAGAGTTGAGTCAAGCAAACTATGATGACATCGTCGTTGCAACAGGTGTTACACCTCGCCAATTACAGTTTGAAGGTATTGATCATCCAAAAGTATTGAGCTATATCCAAGTATTAAGAGAGCGTGTGCCTGTAGGTAAGCGTGTCGCAATTATTGGTGCGGGTGGTATTGGTTTCGATACTGCGGAATACTTAACGCATGAAGGTGATAGTGGTAGCTTGAACCCACAAAAATTCTATGATGAATGGGGTATTGATACATCATATGAAAATGTGGGTGGTTTAAAACCTGCTGAGCTTGAAAAATCAGAGCGTGAAATTTACCTTTTACAGCGCAAAACCGCTGCGGTTGGTGCTAGTTTAGGTAAAACGACGGGTTGGATTCATCGCACTGGCTTGAAACATCGTGATGTGAAAATGATTGCAGGCGCTAGCTATGACAAAGTTGATGATCAAGGTTTGCATATTACGGTTGACGGCCAAACACACATACTCGAAGTAGATAATGTCGTAATTTGTGCAGGACAAGAATCATATACAGCAATGTACGACCAACTCAAAGCAGATGGGAAGAATGTACATCTGATCGGTGGTGCGAAAGAAGCGGGTGAGCTAGATGCAAAACGTGCGATTCGCCAAGGCGCAGAATTAGCAGCAGTCGTATAACTCAATTAAGGGCATTCTTCCAAAGAGGAATGCCCTTAAATATATAAATCACAGCATAATTTACAAAGGAATATAACAATGACACTCGCAACAACGAAACATTCTTTAGAACAATGGCATGAGATGATTAATACTCGTGATTTGACAAGCTTAAATGATTTATTAGCAGAAGATGTCGTGTTTCGTTCACCAGTGGCATATAAGCCTTATGAAGGGAAACATGTTGTTTTCTTTATTCTCACAAATGTGATTCAGGTGTTTCAGGATTTTATCTATCACCGTGAGTTCTATACTGAAGACGGTGAAAATGTGGTGCTTGAGTTTAGTGCCAATGTCAGTGGTAAGTCATTAAAGGGAATCGATATGATCAAATTTAATGAACAAGGTAAAATTATTGATTTTGAAGTGATGATTCGTCCAATGAGTGGATTGGCTGCTCTTGCAGAGCAAATGGGCGCTCGATTTGCTCAATATCAAGCGGATGCATAAAAACACCAAATAGCCTAAGTAAGTTGAGGTTTGAAGATGTGGTTAAAAATTACGACATTTGCGTTACTTCCTATTGTTGCTATACAAGGAATCAAAGTCCGTAAAAATACGCCACGTCTTCCAGAAGCAAGTGGTGATAGAGAAGGAGTAGTAGGCAGTGGAAAACCACTTTCATTGCTTATTATTGGTGATTCTGCCGCAGCAGGTGTTGGGGTAGAAACGCAACAAGATGCTTTATCCGGTGCGATCATTACAGAACTTGGCAATGAATTTACTTTGACGTGGAAGTTACAAGCGCAAACAGGTAATACGACACAACAAGTGATTCAGACAGCTAAACAAATAAGTGATCAGCAGTACGATATTGTCATTACATCAATAGGAGTGAATGATGTTACGAAATTCACTTCAGCGAGATCATGGTTAAAACAACAAAAACAATTGTTTGCAGATATACAAAACCGCTTTAAACCAAAATTAATCATTGTGTCTGGTGTGCCACCAATGCAACATTTTCCTGCTTTGCCTAATCCTTTGGCATGGTTGTTTGGAAAATATGCAGCGCAAATGAACCAAGTATTACAACAATGGTTAATGCCGCAGGATAAATTTAAATTTATCCAATATGATATAAAAGAGTTTCAGGCATTAGATTTGCCTATGGCAAGTGATGGTTTTCATCCGAGTAAAGAAATTTACGCAATTTGGGGGCAAAAAGTCGCATTTTTAGTGCGAGAAACATTTACTTATCGTTAAAGGTAGTGATCGGTTATGGGTATTTCAGCTTTAAATAAAATTAAAGTATTAGGTTCAGAATTATTTGATGCAGTTGTTGGTGCTGAACAACCCAAAATGTATTATGACCCAAAAGGAAAAATTAAAAATACACTCGAAAAGCTACCCCAATTACGAGAAAAATATCGCCCAACGCCGTGGTTGAGTAATACCCATCTTCATTTACTTTATTTTGATGTGATTCGAAAGAAAACTATAAAGCTTGAATATGATCGTGTTGATCAATTAACGATGCAGGATGGAGGTATCACTGCGATTGCTTGGTATGGATATGATTTACCAGCAGAGACTCCAACAGTGGTGATCATGCATACAATTACGGGAACACCTGAAAGTATGCGTGAGCTTGTCAAAGATTTACATGAATATACAGGATGGCGTATCGCACTCTGTTTACGCCGTGGTCATGCAGGTTTACCTATGCCTGTCCCGCGTATTTCCTTGTTCGGATCGACGAGTGATCTTCGGGAACAGTTACTGCATATTCAAAGTTTATTCCCTCAAACAGAACTATATGCGGTTGGCTCTTCTGCGGGAACTGGATTATTGGTTCGGTACTTGGGAGAACAAGGCTGTGACACACCTTTCAAAGCAGCTTTTGCGATGTGTCCCGGTTACAACACGGAAATTGGATTTAAAAATGTTCACCCGTTTTATAGCAAAATGATGACTAAAAAGTTATTCAAATATTTTATTCAACCTTATCAAGATATGTGGAATCAGGTTTCTTCAATTGAGAAAGTTCTTGCAACTACGAATTTAGAGGAATTTGAAAAAGTTTATTTTGAAATGGCAGGGTATCAAGATTATCAGAGTTATTGCCAAGCTATAAATCCAATCTATGTTTTTGAGAATATCAAAATTCCGTTGATGATTCTAAATGCTGAAGATGATCCTGTGTGTTCAATTAAAAATTTAGAACCTTATAAAGATGCGATTCAGCAGATGGATAATATTGCAGTTGTAACGACGAAAAAAGGCAGTCATTGTGGTTTTTACGAAAGCTTTAGTGCTAAATCTTGGGCTTCGCGTTTAATTGCAGACTTCTTTAAAAGTACAAGTTAAGAGAATGAGTGAATAAAAAAGCCAGTTGGAGGCAACTGGCTTTTCAATCTAATGAATAGATTAATTATTTAAAGCAGGTGTTGCTGCCGCAATAGCAGCAGCTACAGCATCATCTTCAGTTTGAGATGGACCAGTAGAGCTTTGAGTTTTTACAGGTTGTTCTACTTTGGCTGGTTTTGGCTGTTCAGTACGTGGAGTTTCTTGAGTAGCTGTTTCATTAGAAGTTTGTGCTGGACGAGTTTCACGACGAATTTCAGTCGTTGTGTTTTCAGTTTCTTCACGAGTTGTTTCAATTACAGGAGCAGGAGACTCTTGTGTATCTGCGCTTTCTAAAGCTTGAAACTCTTGAGCTTTTTCTGGTTCAGGTTGTTGAGTTTCTTGAGTCTCAGTCGCCTGTTCTTGCTGCTCTTCGTTTTTAGGTTCTTCTTTTTTCACACAAGCCGTCAATAAAAGACCTGCTGCAAGTGCTGCACAAATTAAAAGTTTTTTATTCGCCATTGCCAAAACAACATATTAAATTAGGACAGCGGAATTATAGCAGTAAAATTATTAGAGTGAATCACTGATCATTATTCAGTTTGTTGATATTTTATAAACGCTTAACCAATTTTCTTTTTTAAAGAAGCTTCGAATAGTTCATTTCATAGGTTATTTTCTGACAGATTCAGTATTTTGGGTTAGAGAAAACTAAATTAAGTATGAAAATTCCACAAATCCCATAAATTTTTATCGAAAATGCTGATAGAATAACCAGTTGTTTATAGTTCTTTGAATTGATGCGGTTTGACTTTGCTTTATAGGGGCAGAGTACAGTAAAATTGCCCAACATTGTAGGCCGATTTCGGCTCGATTGTACGAGAAACTCAATGACCCATTTTATTTTTGTCACTGGTGGTGTTGTTTCATCACTAGGTAAAGGTATTTCTGCTGCTTCTGTTGCTGCACTTTTGGAAGCTCGTGGCTTAAAAGTCACTATGGTAAAAATGGATCCATACATTAATGTCGATCCAGGTACCATGAGCCCATTTCAGCACGGTGAAGTTTTCGTCACAGAGGATGGTGCTGAAACTGACTTAGATTTGGGATATTACGAACGTTTCTTACGTCGTGCAAAAATGACTAAGTTGAATAACTTTACAAGTGGTCGTGTATATCAAGACGTTTTAAATAAAGAGCGTCGCGGTGACTATCTTGGTGGAACTGTTCAAGTTATTCCACATATCACAGATAATATTAAAGAACGTGTACTTCGCGCGGGTGAAGGTTATGACGTTGCGATCGTAGAGATTGGTGGTACTGTAGGTGATATTGAATCACTTCCATTTATGGAATCAGTACGTCAGTTAATGGTTGAATTAGGTCATAAACGTACAATGCTTATGCATTTAACTTTATTGCCATATATTAAATCTGCTGCTGAGTTAAAAACTAAACCTACACAACATTCTGTAAAAGAACTTCTTTCTATTGGTATTCAACCAGATATTTTGATCTGCCGTACAGAATATGATGTAGATGCTGATACAAAACGTAAAATTGCATTGTTTACGAATGTTGAAGCGCGTGCAGTTGTTGTATGTAAAGATGCAAAAACAATTTATCAAATTCCTCGTAACTTCTCCGAACAAAAGGTTGACGATTTAATTTGTGAACGTTTTGGTTTTAATGATCTTTCTGAAGCAAATCTTGAAGATTGGGACAATGTGGTAGAAGCATTATTAAATCCTGAATATACCGTTCGCGTTGCGATGGTTGGTAAATACGTTGAATTGCCAGATGCATATAAATCTGTCAATGAAGCGCTTTTACATGCAGGTATTCAAAATCGCGTTAAAGTTCAAATTGACTACGTCAATGCTGAAGATCTAGAACAACAAGACATCAATGTTTTGAGTACGGCTGATGCAATTCTTGTACCGGGTGGTTTTGGTGAGCGTGGTACCGAAGGGAAAATGCGTGCGATCCAATATGCTCGTGAAAACAAGATTCCTTTCTTAGGTATTTGTTTAGGCATGCAATTGGCTGTAATTGAATATGCTCGTAATGTTGCTGGTATTCCAGAAGCAAGTTCTACTGAGTTTAATCGTTCTACAAAGTCTCCATTAATTGGCTTAATTACTGAATGGTTAGATGAACGTGGCGAATTACAACAGCGTAGTCTTGAATCAGACTTAGGCGGAACGATGCGTTTAGGTGCTCAAAAGTCTGAACTTGTTGAAGGCACGAAAACACGCGAAGTTTATGGTAAAGCTGAAATTACTGAACGCCATCGCCATCGTTATGAAATGAATGATCGTTTCATTCCTACGCTTGAAGAAGCGGGTATGAAAATTTCAGGTTATTCTTCAGTACAGCATTTAGTTGAAACTGTAGAAATTCCTGAACATCCTTGGTTTATTGCTGTACAATTCCATCCAGAATTTACAAGTTCACCACGAGATGGACATCCATTATTTGCTGCTTTCATTGACGCTGCAAAAAAACAGCACAAACAAGGTAAATAAGGCAGTTCTTTAAATAAACTGGGAAAGTTTAAATGTCACAATTAAAACCACAAGAAGTTGTACGTTTAGGCGATATACAAATGGCAAATCATTTGCCATTTGTATTATTTGGCGGAATGAACGTACTCGAGTCAAAAGATTTAGCATTTGAAATTGCTGAAACTTATATTGATATTTGCAAACGCTTAGAAATCCCTTACGTGTTCAAGGCAAGTTTTGATAAAGCGAACCGTTCAAGCTTAACTTCTTTCCGTGGACCGGGTTTAGAAAAAGGGATTGAATGGCTTGCGGATATTAAAAAACAATTTAATGTTCCAATCATTACTGATGTACATGAACCACATCAAGCTGCGCCAGTTGCTGAGGTAGCTGACATCATTCAGCTTCCAGCATTTCTAAGTCGTCAGACTGATTTAGTTGAAGCAATGGCGAAAACTCAAGCCATCATCAATATTAAAAAAGCACAATTTTTAGCTCCACATGAAATGCGTCATATCTTGCATAAATGTTTAGAGGCTGGAAATGACAAGCTTATCCTTTGTGAACGTGGCTCAGCATTTGGTTATAACAACTTAGTTGTTGATATGCTCGGCTTCGATATCATGAAAGAAATGAATGTTCCTGTATTCTTTGATGTGACTCATGCATTACAAACACCAGGTGGTCGTGCTGATTCAGCAGGTGGTCGTCGTGCTCAAATTACGACTTTAGCTCGTGCTGGTATGGCGACTGGACTTGCTGGTTTGTTCTTAGAAGCACATCCAGATCCTGAAAAAGCGAAATGTGATGGGCCTTGTGCTTTACGCTTATCACAGCTTGAGCCTTTCTTGGCACAATTAAAAGAATTGGATACTTTAGTTAAAGGATTCAAAAAGTTAGACACTCATTGATGCAGCTATTTGCATCTTGTTATTCAATCAACAGAGGAATTGTTCATGAGCCAAATCGTTGACATTCGTGCACGCGAAATTTTGGATTCTCGTGGTAACCCAACCATCGAAGCAGACGTAATTTTAGAATCTGGTGTTGTTGGTCGTGCATGTGCACCATCTGGTGCTTCAACTGGTTCTCGTGAAGCTTTAGAACTTCGTGACGGTGATAAATCTCGTTACCTAGGTAAAGGCGTTCGTACTGCTGTTCAAAATGTAAATAGTTCAATTCATGAATTACTTGTTGGTCAAAATGTTTTTGAGCAAAAATTGCTTGATGACAAAATGATTGCATTGGATGGTACTGAAAACAAAGAGAAATTAGGTGCAAATGCAACTTTAGCAGTATCTTTGGCTGCTGCTCGTGCTGCGGCATCTGAAAAAAAACTTCCATTGTTCCAATACATTGCAAACTTACGTGGTCAAACAACTTTGACTATGCCTGTTCCAATGATGAACATCTTAAACGGTGGTGAACACGCTGATAACACTGTTGATATTCAAGAGTTCATGATTGAGCCTGTAGGTTTTACTTCATTTGCTGAAGCATTACGCTCAGGTGCAGAAGTTTTCCATGCTTTGAAATCTGTACTTAAAAAACAAGGTTTAAATACTGCAGTTGGTGATGAGGGTGGTTTCGCACCGAACTTACGTTCTAACGAAGAAGCTATTCAAGTTATTCTTCAAGCGATTGAGTTGACTGGTTATAAAGCTGGTTCAGATATGATGCTTGCTTTAGACTGCGCGTCTTCAGAATTCTATAAAAATGGCCAGTACGTTTTAGAAGGTGAAGGTAACCGTGCATTTACAAGCCATCAATTTGCTGATTATTTAGCTGGGCTTGTAAATCAATATCCTATTATCTCAATTGAAGATGGTCTTGATGAGTCTGATTGGGAAGGTTGGAGCTACTTAACATCAATTCTTGGCGATAAAATCCAATTGGTTGGCGATGATTTATTCGTGACGAATCCTAAGATTTTACAACGTGGTATTGATGAGAAAGTAGGTAACTCTATCCTTATCAAATACAACCAAATTGGTACATTAAGCGAAACCTTAGATGCAATTTACCTTGCTAAAGCAAATGGTTATTCGACTGTAATCTCTCATCGTTCTGGTGAGACAGAAGATTCAACAATTGCTGATTTAGCTGTTGGTACAGCAGCGGGTCAAATTAAGACTGGTTCACTTTGCCGTTCTGACCGTGTTGCGAAATATAACCAATTGCTTCGTATTGAAGAATTAACGAAAGCAGCTTACCGCGGTAAGGCTGAATTCAAAGGTCTAAAATAAGGTCAATTTATCTATGTTGAATACTTTTGATCATCTTTCTTTACAAAAGAGAGAAACTCTGCAAATTCATAATCCTATAGAATTTGCGGATAATCTTCCTTTGAGAAAGATGTAGAGAGTTTTTCATGATAGAGATGTTTCGATCTACTTCAAGTAAGTTGATTCTGTTGCTTGTAATCGCATTGGTTACAAGCTTACAGTACCAATTTTGGTTTGGTGAGGGAGGCTATCTTGCTCACCAAGCGCTTACGCAGCAAATTACCCAACAATCAGAAATAAATACTGAGCTTAAAGAGCGAAATCGTATTTTAGCGGCCGAAGTTTTTGACTTAAAAAATGGCACAGAAGCGATTGAAGAACATGCTCGTCTTGATTTAGGTTTAGTTAAACCTAATGAAACTTTTGTTCAAATGAGCACAATTAGCACGCATTACAAGCCAATTTATATTGATCCAAATGCAAAAGTAGATACAGCGACGAATGAAAACCCAGACTAAACTGTGGGCGGTTGTACCAGCAGCAGGTTCTGGCAGTCGTTTTTCTAAAACAGAATTAAAGCAATACCAATATATTAACGATCAGACTGTACTTGAACATACAGTTAATCGCCTTAACTCTCTTGATCTAGCTGGTTGCGTGCTTGCAATAGGCGAACAAGATAACTTTGCAAAAGCGCTCTCTTTTCAAAATCAAAACAAAGTACATTTTTGTTTAGGTGGAAAGGAGCGTGTTCATTCGGTTTTAAATGCCTTAATCTATTTATCTGAAATAGCGGCAGATGATGATTGGGTACTTGTTCATGATGCAGCAAGACCTTGCATAACTCAGCAGAATTTAGAGCAATTGGTTGTATCTGCGATTAATGCAGATCAAAGTTCTATTTTAGCAATACCTGTTCGTGATACTTTGAAATTGGTTCAAAGCAATAATCTGATTGCAAAGACCGTAAGCCGTGACTTATTATGGCAAGCTCAAACGCCTCAAATGGCTAAATTAAAAACATTAAAATCTGCAATTGAAACTGCTTTGGCAGACAATGTTTTAATTACTGATGAAGCAAGCGCTCTTGAATATGTAAATGAACTCGTACAAGTTGTACAAGGTCGTTCTGATAATATTAAAATTACTTATAGTGATGATTTAGAGCTTGCTCGTTTAATTCTTCAGTCGCAAAATCCATAGTTAAAGCGTAAATACAGGTCATATCAACCATAGTATCGCAGATAAATAAGTTGAAAATTAAAGCTTTTAACATCAATATAAATGACAACTATTTCACTATTTGTTAAATTTGAATAACATACTTTATAACGGATCAACAAATGAAAAAATTATTACTTGCAGGTCTTTTTACATTTTCTTTAGTCGGCTGTGCAACGACACCCGACCAACCACAAGATACCATGCAAGAAACTATACGTTATTCTTCTAGTCCTTGTTTTGGCGCTTGCCCAATTTATTCTGTAGAGGTTTCGCCATCTGGGGCTGTGCACTTTGATGGTAAGCAATATACGAAAGTTATTGGTACTCAAGATCTTACAGTTGATCTTTCTGTTTATAAAAAGCTCCAACAGGAACTTAAGACATATCGTCCTGAAACTGGTGCGAATGTCAAAACAACAGGTTGTGTGCAAACTGCTACTGATCAACCTAGTGCTTATTTTTGGTGGAAACGCCCAGATGGTACTATTACGCGTTTAAGCCATTATCAAGGTTGTATTTCTCCAGCAAATGCTGAGTTGAATAAGTTAATTGAGAGATTACCGACATTGATTGGAATTGAAGATTTAGTACGTTAACTGATGCTGTAAAATTAGACAAAATTCGCAGTTATGTTAGTATAACGATACAACGCAATAATGCGGAGGGTTCACAAATGACAGCTTTTACAAACATGCAAATGACAATGCAAGAAGAAGATAATCTTCCAAATCTTGCTGTTCAAGCATTTCGTGATGCTTTTAAGCAAGCTAGTGAATCTTCTACTGTCGTTTTCGCAAAAGATCATCAATTAATTGAGAAGTTACCTTCTGGTAAGATTAATGTGATTAAAGATATTTCTGCGGCATATACGTCGATTACAGCAACTCAAAAAGTACTTAAGCGTAAGAGAAAACAGGCTGTTATATAATAAATGCGACAACCTCGTATTCGTATGTTTGCTGGGCCAAATGGTTCTGGTAAGAGTACAATAAAAGACTATCTATTGCCCCGACATATCGGGGCATATTTAAATGCAGATGAATTAGAAAAAGTTTTAAATCAAACACAAGTTTTAGATTTAGAGAGCTACCATAATCACCTTGAGCCACTAAAACTGCTTGAGTTTTTACGAAGTAAGAAGAAAAAATTAAACCACAGTACATTTGCTTTACTTAGTCAAGAACCTCAGCAAATAAGTGAAAAGAAAATACGTTTTGGTCATCAAGATGTTGATTCATATTTAGCGGCTCGAATTATTGATTTTATTCGTTTAGAGTTTCTAAGATTAAAAATAAGCTTTACTTTTGAGACCGTGATGTCTCATATCAGTAAAGTCGAGTTCTTGAAAGAAGCACAAGCTCAAGGATTTAAAACATACTTATATTTTGTCTCTACTGTAGATCCTGAGATTAATATTGCTCGAGTTAAATATCGAGTAAGCACAGGCGGGCATCCTGTACCAGAACAGAAAATTCGTGATCGATATTTTAGAAGTATGGATTTACTTATGCAGGCGGTAGAAGTTACAGACAGAGCATTTTTATTTGATAATTCATCTGATGGACAAAAAGCTGCTTTTTTAGCTGAAATAGAACATGCAGAAATATTAAAATTAAATCAAGTGGTTACTGAATTTCCAATATGGTTTGCAGATAAAGTTCTTTCAGAGTTTGAATAATTTGTATCAAAATGAATAAATAGCTTTAATGATTATACTTAATAATATATTATAAAAACATATAATGTTTTGAGCAAAGCATATGTCTAGCATCATCTCAGCTTTAATCGGTGGTGGAATCCTTGGAATCGCAGTCGTAGGCTACCTCTATGTGAATGGTCGGATTGCGGGTATTAGTGGTCTACTTGCACAAGTATTACAACCAAAATCACTTTTAGCGAATCCAGCATTGTGGTTCTTGCTTGGATTATTTCTCACGCCATTTTTTTATGGATTGTTTGTACAACCTGAAATTAAGATTAATGCAGCTCCATTTAGCTTGATCATCGCAGGTCTTTTAGTTGGCTTTGGTACACGTTTAGGTTCAGGCTGTACCAGTGGGCATGGTATCTGTGGTATGAGTCGTCTATCAATACGCTCAGTGATTGCAACGATGACATTTATGCTTGCTGGCATTGTGACTGTGTATGTGATTCGTCATGTTTTAGGAGCGGTAATATGAAAAATGTATTCGCTTTTATCTTTGGTAGCTTATTTGCTCTAGGTTTAATGATCTCGGGCATGTCGAATCCAGAAAAAGTTCTAGGATTTTTAGATATTTTCGGTCAGTGGGATATTAGTTTAATGTTTGTGATGGTTGGCGCAATTGCAATCGCGATCATTCCATTCCAAAAAGCAATCCGTAATCCTAAAACTTTGTTTGGTGAAAAAATTTCTTTACCTACAAATACCCAAATCGACAAAAAGTTGATTTTAGGAGCAGTCATATTTGGTGTAGGTTGGGGGATTGCAGGGATTTGTCCAGCACCAGCAATTACTTTAATTGGTTTAGGTTATTCTGAAGCTTGGTATTTTATCGCTTCAATGTTACTGGGTATTTTTATTCACCGTTTGTGGGCTGAACGATAGGAGCGTAAACATGCAACATCCTCAAGTTAAAGCTTTCTTTGATGAAAACACCAATACTTTTAGCTATGTGGTCAGTGATCCACAGACATTACAATGCGCCATTATAGATAGTGTGTTGGATTATGATCCAGCATCAGCTTCAACATCGACACACAGCGCTGATCATATTATTAAGTTTATTCAAGAAAATCAGCTTAAAACTGAGTGGATTTTAGAAACACATGTCCATGCGGATCATCTCACAGCATCTCAATATCTAAAATCGCAACTTGGTGGAAAGATTGCCATGAGCGAAAAGATTAGTATTGTTCAAGAAACATTTAGCGCAATTTATAATATTGATATTAAAACGTTGAATAGCCATCAAACATTTGACTATCTTTTTAAAGATCATGAGCATTTTAAAATTGGTGATCTAGATGCGTATAACATTCCGACGCCAGGACATACGCCTGCGTGTCTAAGTTATGTCATTGGTGATGCAGTTTTTGTTGGAGATACGTTGTTTATGCCCGATTATGGAACTGCACGTTGTGATTTTCCGAAGGGCAGTGCGGATATTTTATTTGAGTCAGTGCATAAGCTTTATCAATTACCTGACCAGATGCGAGTTTTCTTGTGCCATGACTATAAGCCGATCGGACGAAATGAATATCAATCTGAAACCAGCATTGCAGCGCAAAAACAGACAAATATTCATCTTAATGTGAATACTCAAAAGCAAGATTTTGTTCGCATGCGTAATGCTAGAGATGCAACGCTATCCATGCCAAAATTGATTTTGCCATCCATTCAAATCAATATGGATGCTGGTCGTTTTCCTGAACCCGAGCCGAATGGTATTCGTTATCTGAAATTGCCTTTTAACTATTTTAAGCACTAGTTTTTTAATAAATGTCATTTTGCGGAATGGCATTTTTATATTTCTAAAATAGCCTAAGCAAGATTAAGTTTTAATTTTAGATCTTTTGGATACCTCTTTATTACCAAGAACAAATATAAATCTCATTATTAAGAAACCAAAATATAAGAACTTAAACAAAAAATCTTTGTCTTCAATAAAAAAGCTATGCTACAAATACATCTCATTTTAGAACTGGTAATATTATAAGGTAATTTAATGACCACAATCTATTTAGTCAGACATGGTCAAGCTTCTTTTGGCAAAACAAATTATGATGAGCTTTCAGAAAATGGAGAAGCTCAAGCCAAAATCTTAGGGCAGTACTTTAAAAAAACGATAACTGAACAGCCACTGATTATTTCTGGAGCAATGCAACGTCACCAACAAACAACTCAAATCGCATTAAATGAGTGTTTTCCTCAGGCTAATTATCAAACTAGTGCTTTGTGGAATGAGTTTAATCATCAACAAATTTTTTCACGTTATGAGCCTAAATTTGAACAGCCAGAGTTATTGAAACAAGAGATTCATAACGAAATAGATCCAAGAACTTATTTAGCACAAATTTTTGATCAAGCGATACAGCGTTGGACAGATGAATCCTATCATCATGAATATGACGAGTCATGGATTGTATTCAAAACTCGTGTAGAAGTTGCATTACAAAATTTATGTACTGAATTGCAAAACACTCAAGCAAAAGAAGCTATTGTATTTACTTCTGCTGGAGTTATTTCAGTGATTGTGGGCAAATTACTTGAGTTAAATGTACAACGTACTTTTGCTTTAAGCTGGTCGATTGCAAATACGAGTATCACAACTTTAAAGCTGTTAAATGATGAACTACAACTTTTCAGTATGAATGAACATCAGTTTATTAAGTCACAAAATCCCGATCTTTTGACATGGTTATAATTGAGGTTTAAAGATTTTGATCGAAGTAGAAACACATCCATTAAAGCCATTTTTGCCTTCCAATGCAAAGTTGTTAATGTTGGGAAGTTTTCCTCCACCTCAAAGTCGTTGGAAAATGGACTTTTATTATCCAAATTACCAAAATGACATGTGGCGAATATTTGGTTTAATCTTTTTTAAAGATAAAAATTATTTTTTAGATTTAACCAATAAAAATTTTCAAGAGCAAAAAATTCGTGAATTTTTGACTGAAATTGGTGTGGGGATATTTGATACGGCGTTCCAAGTAAAACGTCTACAAGGTAATGCATCAGATAAGTTCTTAGAGATCGTCACACCAACTAACCTGACTCAATTGCTTAAACAGATTCCGAAATGTCATACCATTATGACAACAGGAGATAAAGCTACCGATACATTGATGCTAAATTTTCCTGAGCAGAGTAATAAGCCCATGATTGGTCAGTCGGTACAAGTCCATTTTGAGAGTTGTGAACTTAATTTATACCGTTTACCATCTTCATCGCGTGCATATCCATTGGCTTTAGAGAAAAAAGCAGAAGCTTATCAGCATTTTTTTGAGCGGATTGGTTTGGTGTAGTTGGTTGTTATGAAAATGACCAATCATGATTATAAGCTACTACTATAAAATAAAAGGAATATAAGTATGATTCATAGTAATGTTTTTGAGGCTATACAGAATGAAAGTGGTATCAGAAGGATCAATAATATTTATATAGATAGAGATGGAAATAGTGAAGACAACTCATTTTCTATAGAACAATTAATGATTGAAATTGATTTTAAGCTTTGGGTCTTTCAAGTAAATCGAGAATTTGATGAAATTGAATTAATCCTTAAAAGTAAATTAGAGATCAATTTTGAAGAGTATAAAGAATTTAATAGCCTTTCTAATTTAAAAGGCTTAGAGATTGGATCATTGTTTGCAATTATTAATGAAAGAGGTTACACCGATGGAGTTAAGTTGAAATTATTTAGTGGGATATTAACTAGTGGAACTCCTCCTTTTTGTGGAACACTCACATTGATTTCTTTAGCTTCAGGTCTACAATATGAGTTGAGTTCGGTAGGAATTGATACATATCTAATTTAATTTACATCATCCATTCCACTGGAAAATAAGACACAAAGTGCATGGTAAAACGCTGAAATTTCGTGCTTTCAGGATCATGATCATGTTTTATCACTTCACCATCTGATCTATGTTCATACCAAACAATATTGCCATTTTCATCAAGTTTAAGTTGGTAAGCGACTTGTAATAAATGTTGATCAAGCAAAGCTGTAATTTGATCTTGTAAATGATCTGACTCAACCACTAAGCCAACTTCAGTATTTATATGAGCAGAGCGAGGGTCAAAATTAAATGAGCCGATAAAAACTTTACCATCAACATCAAAAAACTTGGCGTGTAAGCTAGAGCGGTTTTTACCTTTTTTAGGAATTACGCTACCAGTAGCAATTTCGTACCACGTTCGTTTATTGCGTTCAATATTTGGCTTAAATTCATAGAGTTGTATATCATTTTTTAATAATGGTTTACGGTATTTACTATAAAAAGAATGCACAACAGCGACATCATTTGCCACCAAACTATTGGTTAAAACTCTTACTTTGATGCCATTCTGAGAAAGCTCACTGAGATATTGGGTACCACGGTGTGTTGGAACAAAATAAGCAGAAACAAGCTCCATATGCTGTGCAGGTTTGCCCATGATTTTTAAAACTTGGGAATACAATAATTCCTGATCTTTTGCTTTTCCCAAGGCTTTATTGGGATGATCTGCTACAAAATGTGCCTTTGCCCATTGAATAGGGTAGTTCTGCAGACGAATTTTTAAATAATCTTGAGCGGCCTCTAATTTTTCTTCTGTAGGTGTATTCACTTCATCCAAAGCTTGATAGGTTAGTTTCAAACTTTCCAATTGTTGCGGTTTACCATCACCCAAAAGTTGTTCTGTTGAATAACTGAGAGGATCATTCCAGAATTCTTCAAACACTTGTTCAGCACGATCTACAGCTTTGCCGTAGAAGAGAATGTCCATATCACTAAACTGGAACTGATCACTTGCCTCAAAATATTCACTACTAATGTTACGACCACCTGTTACTGCAATAGAAGCATCGGCAATCGTTAATTTATTGTGCATACGATGATTGATACGATTTAGTCTAAAAAAATAGTCAATAAAACGTAAATGTCTAAATTTATATGGATTGAAAATTCGAATTTCAAAATTTGGATGTTGTGAAAGGGCTTTCAAGGTTTTATCGAGTTTAACGCCATTCTGATCATCGATTAACAATCTAACTTTAACGCCTCGATCAGCTGCATTAAGCAATTCATGCAGCATCAAGTTACCAATGGCATCGTCATTCCAAATGTAATATTGTAAATCGAGATGATGTTTTGCATTTCGAATGAGATGAATACGCGAGGCAATACTTAAAAAGGCATCATCTAATGCTAAAAAAGCCGTTAAACCGTTTTCAATATTAAGATCGGCTTGAGGATCATTCATCCATTTTGTTTTTGTTTGCAAGGATTTACTCCGATCATGGATTTGATTGGGAGGCAATGAACAGCCACTTATTCCTAATATGATAACAAGCGTTGTAATCTTGAAATGGTATGAATTGTTTATCATTTTATTTATCAAGCGTATGAATCCAATAGCAATTTGCATGTGATTGATTTTGTTATATATCTAAACGCTTTTTGTTTCCAAGGGTTAAATGTAATTATTAATTTAATCAATGACTTATGGTTTTAATTCAACTAACTAAATAAGGTTGTTAGAGCTAAATGAATAGAATATTAAAGTATATAAATCAATAAATATTGAGACAAATTACTATACTGGTGTATAGTATATTTTTAGATTTAATGTGGTCGACATTATGCCTAAACAGATAGAGGATAAAAAAAAGATTCTCACACGTGTAAAACGAATTCAAGGTCAAGTTCAAAGTGTTGAGCGAGCTTTGGAAAATGACACAGAATGTGCTGATATTTTGCAGCAAATCTGTGCAGTTCGTGGAGCATTAAATGGTTTGATGACTGAACTTCTCGAAATTCATTTAAAAGATACATTGGTTGTCGGTGAATCTTCAGAGTTGCAACGCAGTCAAGAGCTAACTCAGGTCAGTAAAATTCTTAAATCTTATTTAAAGTAAAATTCAGGAGTGTCATCGTGATTAAATCTCGTGCAGCCGTTGCTTTTGCCGCTGGTGAACCATTACAAATCGTAGAACTTGATGTTGAACCACCTAAAGCAGGTGAAGTCCTCATTAAGATTAGTCATACTGGTGTATGCCATACGGATGCTTTTACTTTATCTGGTGATGATCCAGAAGGTGTTTTTCCAGCTGTATTGGGACATGAAGGTGCAGGTGTCGTTGTGCAGGTCGGTGAAGGTGTAACCAGTGTTGCTGTTGGTGACCATGTCATTCCACTATATACGGCAGAGTGTAAAGAGTGTTTATTCTGTAAGTCAGGTAAAACTAACCTTTGTGTTGCTGTACGTGCAACTCAGGGTAAAGGTGTGATGCCTGATGGTACAACACGCTTTTCTTATAATGGTCAACCGATCTATCACTACATGGGCTGTTCTACTTTTAGTGAATATACGGTTGTTGCTGAAGTATCTTTGGCCAAAATCAATCCAGAAGCCAATCACGAACAAGTGTGTTTGTTGGGCTGTGGTGTAACGACAGGTATTGGTGCGGTACACAACACAGCTAAAGTACAAGAGGGTGATAGTGTTGCTGTATTTGGTTTAGGCGGTATCGGTCTTGCAGTTGTGCAAGGTGCTCGTCAAGCCAAAGCAGGACGAATTATTGTGGTTGACACCAACCCTGAAAAGTTTGAACTTGCAAAACAATTTGGCGCAACAGATTGCTTAAATCCAAAAGATTATGATCAACCAATCCAACAAGTGATTGTTGAAATGACAGGTTGGGGTGTAGATCATTCATTTGAATGTATCGGAAATACCAACGTTATGCGTTCAGCTTTAGAATGCGCACATCGTGGTTGGGGGCAATCTGTGATTATCGGTGTTGCTGGTGCTGGCCAAGAAATATCAACACGTCCATTCCAGTTAGTGACTGGTCGTAAATGGATGGGTACAGCATTTGGTGGCGTTAAAGGACGTACACAATTGCCAAAAATGGTTGAAGATGCAATGAAGGGTGAAATTCAACTTGAACCATTCGTAACGCATACTATGCCATTGGAAAATATCAATGAAGCATTTGACTTAATGCACGAAGGTAAATCGATTCGTACAGTGATTCATTTCTAAATCGTATTATTTAGAATAGATGACGCGCAATGTGTCATCTATTCTTTGAGTTTAAATCAATGTCAAAACCTCGTTTAAAACTACATGTTCGAATATTGTCTAATGATGAGATTGCATTTGGTCCAGGTAAAGCTGAGTTATTAGAAGCAATTCAATGCACAGGTTCTATTTCTCAAGCAGCAAAGTCGATGAACATGAGTTATCGACGCGCATGGCAGCTTGTAGATACCATGAACCAATGTTTCGACACAGCACTCGTTGAGACTCAAACGGGCGGAACGCATGGTGGTGGTGCAGTCGTAACTGAATTCGGTCAAACGATCTTAAAAAAATTTAGAATAATGGAGAATCAAGCTGCGCAAGCGATCCAACAGGATTTTGAAGAATTGTCAGGTTTATTAAAACGAAACGAATAACCTAGATATTGAAGATTTATAAAAGTAATAATGCACAGTTTAGAAGCCAATTTGCTTATGCCTTTTTAATTTGCTGAATTATGGAGCAAGCAAAATTCATAGAAGCTCTTTTTCGTATCATCGCAAAGCAAAAATTTTTAATGAAAATTATAAAATAACGATAAATTGTTATTTTTTATAACAAAAATAAGGTTGGCATACTTTCTGCATTTATTAATTCAAACTTGTATACAAGATAGGATTCATAAAGTGCGTGAGATAAAAACTTTAGGCTGGACAGTTTCTGAATGGCAAACAGCTTATTTAAAAAATGAAATCCAGTTAGATAACTTGAAAGAATTAGTGACGGCAATTGCTCCACAAGATTGTGCGTGGATTTCAGTAGCGAGTACAGATTTAATTGAACAACAAATCCAAGCACTGAACGCTTTAACCCAAAACGCTGAAGACTTACAAAAACAATTTCCATTGTATGGCGTTCCGTTTGCAGTTAAAGACAATATTGATGTTACAGGCTTTGTGACGACAGCTGCATGTAAGGCATTGACTCAAATTGCCGACCAAGATGCTGAGACAGTTCGTTTGCTCAAACAAGCAGGTGCGATTGTGATTGGTAAAACCAATCTCGATCAATTTGCAACAGGGCTTGTTGGAACACGCTCTCCATTTGGTGCAGTGCCAAATACATTTAAATCTGAATATGTGAGTGGTGGTTCAAGTTCAGGTTCAGCAAGTGTCGTTGCACGAGGCTTTGTTCCTTTTGCTTTAGGTACTGATACGGCTGGCTCTGGTCGTGTTCCAGCAGGTTTTAATAACATTGTTGGATTGAAACCAACCAAAGGCCGTTTTTCTAATCGTGGTTTATTGCCTGCATGCAAAACGCTGGATTGTATTTCGATCTTCGCATTGACTGTGAGCGATGCTGAGCTTGTCGCCAATGTTGTTGAGGCATACGATGCACTCGATAGCTATTCAAGAAAACATCCTAAAAATGTTCCAGCACGCTTTTCGAGCAAAATGAAATTTGCTGTGCCAGCACAACTTAACTTTTTTGGTGATATTCAAGCAGATACTGCATTTCAAAAAACCATTCAACTGCTTGAATCACTGAATGCTGAAATCACAAAGATTGATTTCTCTGATTTTGAAAAACTTGCTGCTCAACTTTATCAAGGCTCATGGGTCGCGGAACGCACAGCAGCCGTTGAAGCCTTACTCAAAACCAATGCTGATGATTTTGATCCAACTGTTTTAGAAATCATTCAACAAGGTGAAAAATATACGGCGATCGATGCATACAATGCTGAATATTTAAAACAAGATTTGGCACGAAAAATTCAAGAAACATTGGCTGAATTTGATGCCTTAATCGTACCAACAACACCGACGATTTATACCATTGAAAAAGTACAGCAGTATCCGATCGAGTACAACGCACATTTTGGAACGTATACCAACTTTACCAACCTTGCTGATTTAAGCGCATTGGCTTTACCCGCAGGCTTTAGAGCAGATCATTTACCCTTTGGTATTACCTTGATTGCACCTGCTTGGCACGATGCTGCGCTCGCGCATTTTGGTAAAGCTTGGCAAAACTATTTAGCGCTGAAATTAGGTGCTTTGGACAAAAGTGTACCGTCAAATAGCTCGACTGTTATTTCTCCACATCATATTCGCGTTGCCGTAGTAGGAGCACACCTCACAGGTATGCCACTGAATTTCCAACTCACCACGCGTGATGCAGTTCATGTGGAAACCACAAAAACCTCTAAGAATTATGCGCTTTACGCACTCAATGGAACGATTCCGCCTAAACCGGGCTTAGCACGTCAAGAAGATGGTCAAAGCATTATCGTTGAATTGTGGGATGTGCCAACAGCGCGTTTTGGCGAATTTGTAGCAGAAATTCCAACACCTTTAGGCATGGGAAATGTCGAACTAGAAGATGGTCGTTGGGTGAAAGGCTTTATCTGTGAGCCTTATGGCTTAGGTGATGCGGAGAATATTAGTCACTTTGGTGGTTGGAGAGCTTACATCCAGCACCGCAATAGCCAAACAGCAAATACAACACTTTAATTTTTTGGGGAATCATCATGTTTAAAACAGTACTTATTGCAAACCGTGGTGAAATTGCTGTTAGAGCAATTCGAACGCTTAAAAAATTAGGTATTACCAGTGTAGCTGTATATTCAGACAGTGATCGTTACGCGCAGCATGTTGAAGATGCTGATATTGCTGTTGCTTTAGAGGGTTTGAAACCCGCTGATACCTATTTGAGCATTGAAAAGCTGATACAAGCTGCGAAACAAACAGGTGCAGAAGCCATTTTTCCCGGCTACGGTTTCTTGTCTGAAAGCGCTGATTTTTCACGCGCATGTGAAGAAAATAATATTGCTTTTATGGGGCCAACGGCGGAGCAAATTTTAGAGTTTGGGTTAAAGCATCGTGCGCGTGAGTTGGCGGCCGCTGCAAATGTGCCAATGACACCGGGAACAGGATTGCTGGATAGTTTGCAAGAGGCTTTGGCTGCGGCTGATCGAATTGGTTATCCGATCATGTTAAAAAGTACTGCTGGTGGTGGTGGTATTGGTTTAACACGTTGCGATACTCCACAAGCATTAACGGATGCTTACGAAAGTGTAAAACGCTTAGGCGAGCAATTCTTTAAAGATGCGGGCGTATTTATTGAATGCTTTATTGATAAAGCACGTCATGTCGAAGTCCAAATTTTTGGTGATGGTCAAGGTCAAGTGGTTGCATTTGGTGAGCGTGATTGTTCATTGCAACGACGTAACCAAAAGGTAGTCGAAGAAACACCTGCTGCAAATCTACCAGAAGCAACCCGCAAAAAATTGCATCAGGCGGCGGTGGAACTCGGACAATCTGTAAACTACCGCAGCGCGGGTACAGTTGAGTTCATTTACGATGCAAAACGTGATGAATTCTATTTTCTTGAAGTCAATACACGTTTACAAGTTGAACACCCTGTGACTGAAATGGTGACAGGCTTAGATTTAATTGAATGTATGTTGAAAGTTGCTGCTGGCGATGAATTGGACTGGAATTATTTAAGCAATATTCAGCCGCAAGGTGCTGCAATCGAAGTTCGTGTTTATGCTGAAGACCCAGCGAAAAACTTCCAGCCAAGTCCGGGTGTTTTGACCGAAGTTGCATTCCCAGAAGATATTCGTGTTGATACATGGGTGAAAACGGGAACAGAAATATCGCAATATTTTGATCCAATGATCGCCAAAATTATTGTCCATGCAGATGATCGTGCAGCTGCAATTGAAAAGTTAAAAACAGTATTGGCTGAAACTCGCTTAAATGGCATCAGTACCAACTTAGATTATGCACGTGCCATTGTGTCCGATGAGCGCTTTGAAAGTATGCAAATCTGGACACGGATGCTCGATGATTTTAACTATGCACCGAATGTGATTGAAGTCGTACAAGCAGGTACTTTGAGTTCGATCCAAGATTATCCGGGTCGTACAGGATATTGGGATATTGGTGTACCACCATCAGGTCCAATGGATGATTATGCATTTCAGCTTGCCAATCGAATTGTAGGTAATGATGCAAAAGCCGCAGGTTTTGAATTTACACTTGTCGGGCCAACATTAAAGTTTCATGCAAATACGACGATTGCACTCACGGGCGCAAGCTGTAAGGTATTGCTGGATGAAACTGAAATTGATTTTTGGCAACCCATTACAGTTAAAGCAGGTCAAACTTTAAAAATAGGACAAGTTGAATCAGGTTGCCGTACATACTTAGCGGTGCGTGATGGTTTAGATGTTCCATTGTATTTAGGTAGTCGTTCAACATTTGCACTGGGTAATTTTGGTGGTCATGCAGGGCGTACTTTACGCGTTGGTGACATGATCAAATTAGTTGATCCTGCATTTGCCAGTGTTGAGCTACCTGTTGCAATTGATACACCGCAAGCATTATCGACTGATTTAATTCCTGAATATGGCAATGAATGGGAAATCGGTGTTTTATATGGACCGCACGGCGCACCTGATTTCTTTAAACCTGAATATATAGAAGAATTTTTTGCATCTGAATGGACAGTACATTTTAACTCAAACCGTTTAGGTGTCCGTCTTTCTGGCCCTACACCAAGCTGGGCACGAGAAAATGGCGGTGAGGCAGGTCTACATCCATCCAATGTGCACGACTGTGAATATGCCATTGGTGCGATCAACTTTACGGGTGATTTTCCTGTCATTTTGGCAAAAGACGGCCCAAGCTTAGGCGGTTTCGTTTGCCCAGTCACTATTGCTAAAGCAGAGCTGTGGAAAGTCGGACAGCTCAAAGCAGATGATAAAATTCGTTTTTATCCGATGTCAGTTGAGCAAGCAAATGCGCTTGAGCTTAAACAAAAAGCCAATATTGAAAACTTTGCAAACGCTGAAAATGCTGCTGAAATTATTGAACCAACTGAAAATGTCAGTACCACCATTTTAGCGCAACGAGATGAAACAGACGTTTCTCCGAAAACTGTGTATCGCCAAGCAGGTGATAGTTATATCTTGCTTGAATACGGTGAAAATGTTCTAGATTTAGCATTGCGTTTACGCGTACATCAATTGATTCAAATGATTCGTGATGCTGACATTGCAGGGGTATTGGAACTGTCTCCGGGTGTGCGTTCACTACAAATCAAATATGATGGTCTCGTGATTCTACAAGCTGATTTAATTAGCAAACTTCTTCAGCTTGAAGCAGAAATGGGCGATTTGAGTAACCTTAAAATCCCATCTCGTATCGTTCATTTACCTATGGCATTTGAAGATAGTGCAACACTAGGAGCTGTTGAACGTTATCAAGAAAGCGTATGTGCCAAAGCACCTTGGTTGCCAAATAACGTCGATTTCATCCAACGCATTAATGGTTTAGCACATCGTGATGAAGTCAAAGATATTATCTTTGATGCCAATTATTTAATTTTGGGTTTAGGCGATGTGTATTTAACCGCGCCATGTGCTGTACCCATCGATCCACGCCATCGTTTATTGAGCTCAAAATACAATCCTGCGCGTACTTTTACGGCTGAAGGCACTGTGGGTATTGGTGGGATGTACATGTGTATTTACGGTATGGATTCACCCGGTGGTTATCAATTGGTTGGACGTACTTTGCCAATTTGGAATAAGTTTAAGAAAAATAAACAGTTTGGTGACAAACAATGGTTTTTAAAATTCTTTGACCAAATTAAATATTTCCCCGTCACTGAGGATGAGCTGAATCAGTGGCGTGCAGACTTTGAAAATGGTCGTGCTGAAATCAAAATCGAAGAGACTGAGTTTGATTATGCCGCTTATGTAAACTTCTTGGAAAATGAAGCAGAGAGTATCGCTGCATTTAAAGAGAAACAACAACACGCATTTACAACTGAAGTCAGCCGTTGGAAAGAAGAGTTCTCAACTCAGGCAGAAGAACAAATTGAACTTCCAAATGACGTGGATTACAGCCATCTTTCCTCACTTAATGCTTCTATGACAGGTAATATCTGGAAAATTTTTGTAGAAAGTGGGCAAGAGGTTAAAAAAGGTGAAACTGTTGCTATTATTGAAGCAATGAAAATGGAACTCCCTGTGTATGCTGAGGAAGATGGCATAGTGAAGGCAATTATTTGTCGCGCAGGGCAAACTGTTCACAGCGGTGAACCGTTGGTGTATATGGAATAGGTGCCAATGAAAGAGACAAAAATAACAACCAAAGGCTCAGACAGTTTGTCTGAGCTGGTTTACCAACGCATCAAGAATGATATCTTTGATTTCAAATTGATGCCCGGTGAACGCTTTACTGAGTCCGAAGTTGCAAAAGCCTATGATGTGAGTCGTACCCCAATCCGACAAGCATTGTATCGTTTGCAACAGGAAGGCTATGTTGATGTGAGTTTTCGTAGCGGTTGGCAAATCCGACCGCTGAATTTTCGTTATTACGAAGAGCTTTATGATGTGCGGATTGTGTTAGAAAAAGATGCCATTCGAAAACTTTGTTATATCGATCATCAAAACTCGGTTGAACTGTCTGTTTTAAAAGATTTTTGGATGGTTGAACCAAGCCAATATTTGAAAGATATCAAGCAACTTTCTCAACAAGATGAAGATTTTCATTGTGCTTTAGTTCGTGCTTCTGGAAATAATGAAATGGCACGGATTCATCGAGACTTGAGTGAACGCATTCGTATCATTCGTCGCTTAGATTTTTCCAAAGATTATCGTGTTGAGGCAACTTATCAAGAGCATCAAAAAATTTTAGGTTTTATCTTTAATCGAAAAGTTGATGAAGCGATCAATGCAATTGAAGCGCACATCATGCAAAGTCGTGATGAAGTGAAAAAAATTACCTTGCAGATGTTAGATTCGAGTCAGTTTTATTAAACTTTTCGAATATTAAAAAAGATTTATTATCATGAAAACTGTTAGTTTTATGCCTAATTCTGCATAAAACTAACAGTTTCCATTGTTTTACTATTTAATAATAAAAATCAAATTCCAAATCATCAGATTACCTATGATGAATCAACAACAGCTTATTTCTTTATTCCTTAAACTGGTCCGTAAAGAAGGTTTCTTTGCCACAGCGATTGATGGTATTACGCTGATGCGCGTAGATCACAACACACCTCCAATTTCGGTATTGCAAGAACCAACGCTTGTTTTCGTTTTACAAGGTAAAAAGCGCGGATATATAGCAAAAGAGACTTATTCATTTGAACAAGGTGAATGTTTAATTGTATCTGTTTCAATGCCATTTGATTGTGACACGATTGCAAGTTCAGAACAGCCGATGATTGCTGTTAGCATGAAGTTAGATGCCGATACCGTGAATGAATTGCTTGCTAAAACTTATTTTGAGAATTATCAATTTACCCCACTCACAACTGGGATGAGTGTCATTCAATACGATGAAACAATTTCATCTGTGCTTTTGAGACTATTAAATACCTTAACTTGCGAACAAGACATATTAATTCTCGGAGATCAAATTAAGCGTGAGCTGTTATACCGAGTTATTCAACACTCTGGGGCAGATGCTTTAAAGGGGCTTGTTGTACAGGGAAATCTAAGGCCTATTTATAAGATTTGTGAATATATTCAACATCATTTTACTGAAAAATTGACAGTTGAAATGCTTGCTGAACAAGCAAATATGAGTACATCTGCCTTTCACAAAGCATTTAAACAAGTTACTCAACATTCACCACTGCAATATTTAAAAGTTGTTCGGTTGCATAAGGCAAAACAATTGTTGCAAAACGCAGACCAAAGTGTTGCCCAAGCCGCTTATGCTGTTGGTTATCAAAGTTCTTCTCAATTTAGTCGAGAGTTTAAAAAACAGTTTGGTTTTTCTCCTAATCAGACTGAAGTAAATATAGATAAGGAATGATTAAATCATGAATCAGAATAGTAGAGAACAAATGCAATATATCGAAATTACTGAAGCAGGCGGTCCTGAAGTTCTAAAAGTTGTACAGGGTGAGAAACCTGAGATTAAAGAAGATGAAGTATTAATTGAAGTTTATGCAACGGGTATAAATCGACCAGATATTTTACAGCGGCAAGGACTTTACCCAATGCCTAAAGGCGTAACTTTAATTCCCGGTTTAGAAGTTGCAGGTGTTATTGTCGAAGTTGGTTCGGAAGTAGAAAACTTTAAAGTTGGTGACAAAGTCTGTGCACTTACCAATGGCGGTGGTTATGCAGAATATTGTGCAGTACCCGCTAATCAAACCTTAACAATGCCCAAAAATTTAAGTTTTGTAGAAGCAGCCGCTATTCCAGAAACTTATTTTACGGTTTGGGCAAATTTATTTCAGATTGGTCATTTAAAAAAGAATGAAACAGTGCTTATTCATGGTGGAGCAAGCGGAATTGGCTCAACAGCAATTAGTCTATGTCATGCGATGGGTATTCAATCTTATTCTACAGTTGGACATGATGATAAAGTCGAAAAATTGGCTTCTATGTCAAATGTTATCAATTACAAAACCCAAGATTTTGAAAAGGAAGTTTTAGCATTAACTGATGGAAAAGGGGTTGATGTCATTCTCGATATCATTGGAGCAGCCTATTTCAATCAGAACTTGCGATTGTTAAAACGTGATGGTCGATTGGTCATTATTGGTTTTATGGGTGGTCGAAAAGTAGATGGTTTTGATATTCAAGAATTAATGTTGAAACGAGCTGTCGTGACAGGATCGACCATGCGAGCCAGAACAAATGATGAAAAAGCAAAAATTACTCGAGAGCTTGAGCAATTTGTTTGGCCATTGATTGAAGCAGGACAATGTAAACCAATTATTTATAAAACATTTGCTTTTGAAGACGTTGCTCAGGCACATCAGTGCCTTGAGAGCAGCCAACATATTGGTAAAGTGGTATTAGAACTTAAATCTTAGTTTATGCCTAATTATGTTCATTCCATGCCTGTTTATATTCAAAACTTGAGCATGGCGAAGGCTTTAAGCAGTATGTGTTTAAACAAAACATGTGATGAGGAATCTCAAAATGACTACAAATTTAGATGATCGTAATCCAACTCCAGATCTTGCTGAAGATAATGCTTTTTTCCCGTCTCCGTATTCACTTAGTCAATATACTTCAGCCAAAACAGATTATGACGGCACAACTTATCCTACTCCATATGAAGGCAATAAAAAAATCTTAATGATTGCAACGGATGAACGCTATATCTTGATGCAAAATGAGAAATTCTTTTCAACAGGAAATCATCCTGTAGAAATGTTATTGCCAATGTTTCATCTAGATAATGCAGGTTTTGAATTTGATATTGCTACACTTTCTGGAAATCCTGTAAAACTGGAAATGTGGGCAATGCCAAATGAAGAGCAAGTTGTGTTGGATACTTATAAAAAGTATGAAAAGCAATTAAAAGCACCACTTAAACTTGCTGATATTTTAGAAAATGCATTAAGTGTTGATTCGCCATATGCAGGCGTATTTATCCCCGGAGGTCATGGTGTACTGGCAAAAATACCACATAGCACAGAAGTAAAAGCGTTATTAAAGTGGGCAATCGATCATGATAAATATGTGATTACTTTGTGTCATGGTCCTGCATCTTTACTCGCTGCTGCTGTAGGTGAAGTACCAGAAGATTTTATTTTTAAAGACTATCAAGTTTGTGTATTTCCTGATGCTTTAGATAAAGGGGCAAACATTGATATTGGTTATATGCCAGGACAGCTTCCTTGGTTAGTTGGTGAAAACCTTGAAAAGTTAGGCGTCAAGATTTTGAATAAAGGGATTACAGGTCAGGTACATAAAGATCGAAAGCTTTTAACGGGAGATAGTCCGCTAGCGTCCAATAATTTAGGTAAGCTTGCTGCAACAACGTTATTGGCTGATCCAAATCTTTAATGAATACTACATAGTAAAAAGCTCAACTTAATGTTGGGCTTTTTTATGAAAATTAAAAACTTTGTAAGGTAAATGACAAACTGACCAATAAAAATTGTTTAAATTAATAAAAGTTGGAAATTAGAAGCCGAAGGGAAGTGAATGAAAGTATGTATTTACGGTGCAGGGAGTATTGGTTGTTATCTTGGTGGGAGATTGGCTGCGGTAGGAGTTGATGTCGATTTTATCGTTCGTCCTTCAGTAAAACAACAACTTCAACATCACGGTCTGACTGTCTCAGATTATTTAGGACGAAGACAAACAATTTCAGTGGATGCGCTTCAGTTATACGATTCGGCGGATCTTGCTAATCAGGCAGACATCATTTTTGTTTGCGTAAAATCAGCTGCAACTCAACAAGTTGCAGCTGAGTTAAATATGATTTTAAAGAAAAGAACCATTATTATTAGTTTCCAAAATGGTTTAAGCAATGTAGGTGTCTTAAAACAGTTTCTAGATGGTCATACAGTGCTAGAGGGTATGGTGCCTTTTAACGTTGCAACTCTTGGAAATGGGGTATTCCATCAAGGTACTGAAGGAACTTTATCTGTTAAGAAAAATGATGGTTTAACTGAATTAATCCAAGCCTTTCAGCAGGCACATTTAGCAATAAAATTAGAACAAGACATGCAAGCGATTCAATGGGCAAAATTACTACTAAATCTAAATAATTCAATTAATGCATTATCACAATTACCATTAAAACAACAACTCTCTATTCGTGAGTATCGACAGTGTTTAGCAATAGCCCAACTAGAGGCATTAAATTTGCTAAAAATAGCAAAAATAAAACCCGCCCAGTTAACCACGATACCGGCTCGCTTCATTCCAAATATTTTGAAATTACCAAATCCTATTTTTAATCTTGTCAGTAGGAAAATGTTGGAAATTGATCCCCATGCAAGATCATCAATGGCTGATGACTTACTCTCTGGAAAGAAAACAGAAATTGACTGGATTAATGGCGAAGTTGTAAAACTAGCAGAACAGCTAAGTTTAAAAGCACCGATTAATCAGAAGTTAATTGAGTTGATTAAACAAGCTGAATCAACAATACAATCAAAAGCATGGTCAGGAGTAGAGCTTAAATCAGAGTTAATGTCTCTATAATCGCTTTCGCATAAAAAAGCGTATAACTTATATACGCTTATATTTAGATTAATATTGTATGTTTATTGGGCAATTACAGCATCTTTAGGGCCGAATTTAGTAATCAATATTCCAAATATAGTCGCAAAAATATACATGAATATTGAATAGACTGCTGCTGGCATAGCAATGGTAGTACTTGCCATAATCGTAAGCGCAATGGTCATTGCTAAAGTACTGTTATGAATACCAATTTCAAATGCACATGCTCGTGCTTGATATGAGCTAATACCCATAATACGTGGTACAAAATATCCAACCATAAGACTGATCGCGCAGAATAGTGCTGTTGCAAGACCAATCTGGCCAAGATAATCAATTAAATTATTTCGCTCTTTAATAATCGCACCTAAAATAATAATTACGAGAAATACTACCGCGAAGATTCGGACAGGACGATTTAGCTTCTCAGCAATTTGTGGCGCATAGTGACGAATAATCATCCCAATACATACAGGCACTAAAATAATCAAAAAAACTTGTAAAACCTTAGTGAATTGTAGACCGACTTGCTGGCCTTCATTCATGAAATGCAAGATTGAAAAGTTCACAATAAAAGGCAGAAAAACGGCTGCAACAATTGCATTTATTGCAGTTAAAGTAATATTCAGTGCGATATCACCTTTATATAAATAGCTAAATAAATTGGCGGTTGTTCCTCCCGGTGAAGCTGCCAACAGCATTAATCCCACTGCTAAAAGTGGGGGAAGTGCTAATATTTTGCAAATTAAAAAAGCAATACCCACCAATAGAATCAACTGGCAGAACAAAGCGATTAAAACTGCTTTGGGATGTTTGCTAACTCTTGCGAAGTCTTTAAGTGTTAATTCTAAACCCATACCTGCCATGACGATCGCTAAAGCAATAGGCAAAAATATTGTGATCAATCCTGAATCCATAACCGTACTTTCCTAAGTCATATTCTTTTGATAAATAATTGCTGTTTTATTTGATTTGGTCATTACCAAGAAAAATCTTGAATGATCTAAATTTGATTTAGTACTTTAAACATATATTTATTTGAAAATCTGTCAACTACACGACAACTGATACTTTTACTTATCTTTTTGATTAAAGTAAAAAGGCAAGTACAGCTTGTGTACTTGCCTTGGTTTAAATTGACTTACCTAAAAAGTAAATGTCTTTTAATTTTTAAAAGAAACCTGCTGGTTTAGTTGAATAACTTACCAAAAGATTCTTAGTTTGTTGATAATGATCTAACATCATGCGATGGTTTTCACGACCAATACCTGACTTTTTGTATCCACCAAAAGCTGCATGTGCTGGATAAATGTGATAGCAGTTAGTCCAAACACGACCAGCTTCAATTGCACGGCCTGCACGATATGAAATATGTGCTGAACGTGACCAGACACCTGCACCTAAACCATAAATAGTTTCATTTGCGATTTTGATCGCTTCGTCAAAGTCCTTAAACGTTGTTACTGAAAGTACTGGTCCGAAAATTTCCTCTTGGAAAATTTGCATACTGTTGTGACCTTTAAAGACAGTCGGTTCGATATAAAAACCTTCACCTACTTCTTGACGAGCACTACCACCCGTGAGGACTTCTGCACCTTCTTCACGACCAGTGCTGATACAACGTAGGATTTTCTCTTGTTGTTCTAAAGATGCTTGAGCACCAATCATGGTTTCCGTATCTAAAGGATGACCTAATTTAATACGTTTCACACGTTCAATGGCTTTTTCTAAAAACTTATCTGCGATACTTTCTTGAACAAGCGCACGAGAAGGACAAGTACATACTTCACCTTGGTTTAAGGCAAACATTGCAAAACCTTCAAGTGCTTTATCAAGATAGTCGTCGTCTTGATCCATTACATCTTCAAAGAATAAGTTTGGAGACTTACCACCAAGCTCTAATGTAACAGGGATAATATTTTCAGTTGCGTACTGCATAATTAATTGGCCAACTTGTGTTGAACCAGTAAAGGCAATTTTTGCAATACGTGGGTTTGTTGCTAGTGGGCGGCCAACTTCTGCACCAAAACCATTAACTACGTTAAGTACACCAGCAGGTAAAATATCTTGAATCAGTTCAAGTACTAATAAAATACCAACAGGCGTTTGCTCAGCAGGTTTTAATACCACACAGTTTCCTGCTGCTAGTGCAGGTGCAAGTTTCCATGCCGCCATGAGGATAGGGAAGTTCCAAGGAATGATTTGCCCCACCACACCTAAAGGCTCATGGAAATGGTATGCAATTGTATCTTCATCAATTTCAGAGATTCCGCCTTCTTGTGCACGAATACATCCTGCAAAATAACGGAAGTGATCAATTGCCAGTGGAATATCAGCTGCCAAAGTTTCACGAACTGGTTTACCGTTGTCCCAAGTTTCTGCGACTGCAAGAAATTCCAAGTTTTGTTCCATACGATCAGCAATTTTTAATAAAATATTTGAACGTGTTGTTGGAGAGCTTTTATTCCATTCAGCTTTCGCTTTATGTGCCGCATCGAGAGCAAGTTCAATGTCTTCAACTGAAGAACGCGGGATTTTTGTAAACACTTTGCCATCGACAGGTGAAACATTATCGAAGTATTCTCCTCTTACAGGAGCTACCCATTGACCGCCAATAAAGTTTTCATATTGAGCTTTAAACTGGACTTTAGAGCCAGCTTGATTAGGATCGATGTAACGCATATTAGATTCCTTTGCTTATAATTGATCTTAAATATCTACAGCTTTGGTATAAGGTACTTTTGTACGCTATTTCATTAGGATATAAATGAGAAGGTTGGAGAAAGGTTGGAAATCAGGGTCATGAGTGAGGGATACACAAATGTTTACAAAACAAGACCTGCTGCAACAACGTAAGTCGGTAGATCAACTAAAACGACAAAATAGTTTATCGCCGCAAAATGCTGAAAAACTTGGACAAAGTATTGCTAGCTCATGGCAGAGATCGGCTTCGTCTGCTATTCCTAAAGAGCGTTTAGCCGCACCTTTGTTGAGCCAAAATAGTAAAAATAAAACCAGTTTAGATATGGCTTTAGAAAGTTGCTCAAATGAACTGAGCCATATTGCTGATCAATCTTCAATGGTGATTGCGGTTGGTGATGTTGGTAGTACGATTATTTGGACAGCATCAAGCTCACAAATGCAAAGTGCAGCTGAAAAAGTCCATTTCATTGCTGGCGGACAATGGGCAGAGGATGTTGTGGGGACAAATGCATTGGCTTTGTCATTGAAAACACAACAATCTAGCTGTGTATTTTCCAATGAGCATTACATGGAATCTGTGCATGATTGGGTATGTTATGCAGCGCCGATCATTGATCCATATTCCAAACAAGTGCTTGGTGTGGTTGATTTATCTACGACTTGGAAAAAGCATAACACTTTGGGCATGTTAGCCGCTGAGCGTTGTGCATCTATTATTCAAACGGCTTTGATTGAGCAACAACGCCAACGTTTATATATTCGTGCGTTCGCTACGCCACAAATTATTTTTAATCAAAAATCGTTAGTTTTAACCCCACGTCAAGTCGAGATTTTGGTCATCCTCGCATTGTGTCCAAACGGATTGAATCTTGAGAATCTTCATCAAGCTTTATATGGCGAACGCAAGGTGAGTATCGGTACTTTAAAAGCGGAAATGTCGCAATTAAGAGATATTTTAGGGGGAATGTTAGGTTCTCGACCATATCGATTATTGGCAGATGTTGAAGCAGATTTCTTATCGGCAGAACAAGCACTTGACTCAGGCTATGTGGCATCAGCTTTGCAATTGTATAAAGGTGTTTTTCTTTCAAAAACTGAAAGCCCATTTTTATGCGCATGGCGAGATTGTTTGGAGTCTCGTTTAAGTGATGCAATTTTTAAGACCAAAGAAACTGATCTTTTACTGAAGCATGTTGCACATTTCCCAGAAGCAATTGATGCTGTAGAACGTTTGATGGAACTATTGCCAGAAGATCATCCAGCCCATTTATCTCTGAATAAATTTAAAGATATTTACTAGAATCAGTTCGTGAAAATTTAATATGTGAAAGTTGATTACTTGAAATGAAATCTGAAAAATGATCAAGAAGTTTCTTAGTTACTGAATTTTTAAAAAATAATTCTTAAGATCATAATTTTTATAAATAAAAAAAGTGGGAATATAACCTTTTTAATATTCCCACAAAAAAGTAAGCCAATTTCTCGGAGTTTTGGCTTACTTTTGAGAGGAACTGTTATAACGCAGCTTTGAAAATTTCTACCACTTGAGCATGTGTTGCTTTACGAGGGTTAGTCAACATACATGCATCTTTCTGAGCATTTTCAGACATGATTGCAAGATCTTCAGTCTTAACGCCTAACTCAGTTAAACCAGATGGAATTCCAATTGAAGAAGATAATTCACGGATAGCATCAATCGCGGCAAAAGCAGCTTTAGTTTCAGTGAAACCTTCAACATTAACGCCCATCAACTCAGCAATTTTAGCGTAACGATCTTGGCAAGCGATTAAGTTAAATTCACATACATGAGGTAATAAAACGGCATTACATACACCATGTGGAAGATTGTAGAAACCACCTAATTGATGTGCCATCGCATGAACATAACCCAATGACGCATTGTTGAATGCCATACCAGCAAGATATTGTGCATAGCTCATTGCATCACGAGCTTCGATATTCTCACCATTGGCGACAGCAGGACGTAACCATTGACTGATCATCGTAATTGCTTTTTCAGCGCATGCATCGGTAATTGGGTTTGCCGCAGTTGATACATAAGCTTCAACAGCATGTGTCAATGCATCCATACCTGTTGCAGCGGTCAAACCAGCTGGTTTTGCAACCATAAGTTTTGGATCATCGATGGCGATCAAAGGCGTACAACGCCAATCTACAATTGCCATTTTTACGTGAGTATCAGTATTGGTAATAATGCAGAAACGCGTCATTTCTGATGCAGTTCCAGCAGTTGTGTTTACAGCAATCAGTGGGGTCATCGGAACAGTACTTTTGTCGATACCTTCATAGTCACGAATATGTCCGCCGCCAGCAGTCACAAGACCAATCCCTTTCGCACAATCGTGTGATGAACCGCCACCTAATGAAACGATAAAATCACATCCATTGTCGTTATAGGCTTTAACACCGTTATGAACATTAATATCAGTTGGGTTGGGTTCAGCACCAGGGAAAACATGGCTATCTACACCAGCATCTTTTAAATATGCTGAAATCGTATCTGCTACGCCAAATTTGAATAGACCTTCGTCTGTGACGATCAGTGCTTTCTTTGCACCAAGGTTTTGCGCTTTTATGCCGATTTCTTTAGCACAGCCGGGGCCAAAAAGTGAAACGCAAGGGATATAAAAACCGTTTGTTTGATCTGCAATATTTTTAAAAGCCATGGAGTGATTCCTTCTTCCATATTCCATAATTTGTTATACAGGTGGTCTAGCACCTTGGACTTAGTATGGAGTGCTTTAAAAAATTTCCTACCTACCAAAAACCTACCAAAGAAATTTTGTTTTTAATCATAAGGATATGGGTGCATTAGCACCCATAATTAAACATTTTTCTGAGATTAGAACCGCTTTGTATAGTTCACAAATAGACGATCTTCACCAAAATCATTACCGTGCTCTACATTGTAATCAATACGAATATATTGTAATGCTAAACCTTTAAGAAAGGGTTGTTGAAAAGCATAATTTAAAATAATGTTAGATTCACTTTCATTATTTTCTTTACCATCGGCTGTTTTGAAGCTATCTCCATATACATATTTGACTGCTGCATTGAAGCCCGGAATATAATCTTTAAAATTATATCCATAGATAAAATGATATGATTTTTCATCCTTTTTAAAGAAACCCGTTGCATTCCAGTTAATAAAATAAGTTTCAGGTAAAAAACCATCTGGTAGAGGATATGCAGATTCACCAATAATTTGTTGATAACCTAATCCAAAAGTATGATTGTTTACTTTTAGTGTTTCTAATAAACCTATATTTTGTGCATCAATATTGAAGTTATTGCCATCTTCTTTTGCATTAAAATATTTAAATTTTGAGCCAAGAGTAAAATTTTCTGTATTAAAACTATGATCTAAACCAAGATAATGCTTATTATACAAATCTTGCATATTGCCAAAATAGTATTCAGCTTTTAAAGAAGGCATAACCTGATAGCGTAAATCAATGTAGTTTAAACCATCTGAATATTCAGTTTTTCCATTTGAGGTAAAAGAGAATTTCTGAAAATCTTCAGCATTTCGTGGTGAAACTTTTTCTACACGACCAATTTCTGCATAGAGTTGATCAGTAAGCTGAGATTTTAAGTTCGTTCCCCAGTAGGAAGTAAGCAACTGACGACTTGCATCTACAGCCGTAACAGGTAGATCTAGCCAAAGTTCACCCACACTTAATAACGTTTTATCATAACCAAGTTTTAATGTTGCTCCATGCTTTAAATAATCTGGTGCTTGAGACTGAGTTTCTCTATCGAAGGGAAGGACGGTATCTGCGACATGCTTATCCGAACTTAGACGCACCGCATATTGAACGGATGCATCCACACCGATCTTTAACGGCTTATCAGCAATAGTAAGCGGAGTGTCTACCATTCTTGAATTATAAAATAATGATGCTGCTTGAGACCAACTCCCTGTATCTTTTAAATTTTCATTTTCAAAATTACGGTTGATATAGGCATTTTTTAAGGTAAATTTCCATTCGTCTTTAGCTGTATCCTCAGCAAATGCAGACATACTTGTGCAGCTCACCATCAGGAAAAATGTGGTTATAGCAATACGATTTAATTTAAAGATAGGCATTCTTTCATCATCCATTTAAAAGTTAAGTTGCGCCAATCCTAGGCGCAACAAGTTTTACTGTTGGCTAAGTGAAGTTTGAGGTTGAAGAGTGTTCTTTGTAGATTCAGTCGCGTTGACAGAAGCTTTAAGATTCACTAAGAAGATTGCTAATGCAGCAATTACACCGGGAATCGCAATTGCTAAGAAGTTCATTTGATGTGGTAATTCAAAGGTAAGTAATGCACCTGTTAAGACTGGCCCAATAATTGCCCCGATACGACCAATTCCTGATGCCCAGCCCATACCTGTTGAACGGACAGTGGTTGGATAAAACTGTGCGACGAAAGTATAAAGTAAGATTTGAGAACCAATCGTTGCTGCGCCAGCGAGTGCAATTAAGCTGTAGAGAATGAATTGAGGGCTGTTGAAACCTAATAAAATCAATGAAGCTGCACCTATGATAAACATAGCGGTAATCACAGGTTTCAAATGGAATTTATCTGCCAAAGCGCCACCGCCAATCGCACCAACCATTCCACCGATATTTAAGGCAAATAAGAACAGCATACTTGCACCTAGCGAATAACCCGCTTGCAGCATTAATTTTGGTAACCAGCTACCCAGCGCATAAACCATAAGCAGACACATAAAAAATGCGATCCAAAACATAAATGTGCTGAATGCTCGACCTTGTTGAAATAACGCACGTACAGGTGCATCTGTGTGAATATTTTCATTAAATACAAGTTGAGTTTCTTGGTTGATTTCAGCATTGGGCGCAAGTTTCGAGACGATCTGCTTTGCTTGATCGTGATGTTCCGACTTGATTAGAAATGCTAATGATTCAGGTAGGAATTTCCAGATAACAGGCAAGAGCAGTAATGGAATACCTGCAAGAATAAACATGATCTGCCAACCCATGTCTTTAACTAACCAAGCACCCAATAATGCTGAAGTCATACCACCGATTGCATATCCACTAAACATAATTGCAACTAAGGTGCTACGAATCTTTTTCGGTGCGTATTCAGTCATGAGTGCGACGACATTTGGCATAACACCGCCAATGCCTAGACCTGCTAGAAAACGCAAAATAGCGAATTCGACAGGATTATCAGCAAATGCACCAATAAATGTGAAGCCACTGAATAATGCAACACAAATCATAATAGTTTTCTTTCGGCCTAAACGATCTGAAATCGTGCCGAAAATCATTGCACCAAACATCATTCCAAACAGCGCGGCGCTTGCTAATAAGCCTGCTTGCACAGCAGTTAAAGACCATTGCTGCATTAATAATGGCAGAGCAACACCATAAATAACTAAATCATAACCATCGAATATAATAATTAATAAACACCATATTAAAACCTTCCAATGAAATGGGTTAAATTTAGCATTATCAATAATCTCATTAATATTGACATTTGACATATTCATCCTTCACCTCCAATTTGTGAAGCATCTGTTATTTTGTAATTAAATTATTTTGTTATGTGTTCTGAGTCAAAAACTTAATTGATATATCTTTATGTCATTAAAGTATTAATATTTATTCTATTTAAATTAAAAACGACAAAAAGCAGAGTATTTAAACCCTGCTTTTTTATCAAATGGTATATTAAATAAATTTATCTATTAACTGATTAAAATCATCTGGCAGTTCAACATTTGAAATATGCGATGCATTAATTTCTGCTAATAGTGCATTTGGAATTTGTTGTTGTATAAACTCTCCATCAGCTACGGTTGTTACAGGATCTTGTGTCCCTGCAATAATTAGCATAGGAATAGAGATTTTTTTTAGTTCTGTGCGAACATCCGCTTTAGCCAAAGCCTCACAACAATTTGCATAACCTATTGCGCTGCCAGCACTTAAATCGTTACATAGGTTCGTTACAACTACTGAGTGACTTTGGATAAAGGGATCAGTAAACCATCTTGAGGCTGCCGTGGCCGCAATAGGTTGTAAACCTTGTTCACGAACAAGCTGTGCTCGATCTTGCCATGCTTGTTCCTGTCCAATCTTCGCTGCGGTATTAGCAACGATTACATGGCTAAACCGTGTTGGATAATGAATCGCCAGCCATTGTCCTGTGATTCCACCCATTGAAATACCACAAAATGCTGCTTTAGAAATATTGAGGTGATCTAACAAAGCAATCACATCTTTTCCAAGCTGCTCTAATGTGTAAGATTCTTGTGGTGCTGTAGAAGAACCATGACCTCGTGTGTCATAGCAAATTACAAAAAAGCGTTCTTTAAAATAATTAAACTGCTTTTGCCACATCCCATAATTTGTGCCCAACGAGTTTGAAAATACAAGTGCAGGGGAGTTTGGATCACCAAAAGTTTGATAATTGATTTGAGCATCTTGAGATTGAAAAATAGGCATAAAATGCTCCTTAAACTTGTTCAACACGTTGAATAATGAGCGCAATGCCTTGACCCACACCAATACACATCGAACACAATGCATACTGCCCTTGAATCTGTTCAAGCTGGTTCAATGCGGTGGTGACTAAGCGTGCGCCTGACGCTCCTAACGGATGACCTAATGCAATCGCACCACCATTCGGATTGATACGTGCATCATCATCCGCCAAACCTAAATCACGGGTCACTGCTAAAGCTTGGGCTGCAAAGGCTTCGTTTAACTCAATCACATCCATCTGCTCTAATGTCAGATTGGTCTGTTGCAGTAATTTCTTAATTGCAGGTGCAGGCGCAAATCCCATAATGCGTGGTTCAACACCCACCGTTGTTGCAGCAATAATTTTGGCGCGTGGTTTCAGTTGATAGTGAGCAACCGCTTCATCTGAGGCGATCAAGAGTGCTGCTGCACCATCATTAATCCCTGATGCATTACCTGCTGTCACTGTGCCATCTGCTTTTACCACACCTTTGAGTTTAGTTAAGGCTTCAATCGTGGTTGATGCGCGTGGGTGTTCATCGGTATCTACCACAATCGCATCGCCCTTACGCTGAGGAATAGTGACGGGCACGATCTCTTGTTTAAAAAAGCCTTTGGCTTGCGCTGCTGCAGTACGTTGTTGGCTCACCAAGGCAAACTGGTCTTGATCGGCACGATTGATATTGAATTGTTCTGCCACGTTTTCAGCCGTTTGTGGCATGGTGTCCACACCATACATTTCTTTCAGTTTTGGATTGATAAAACGCCATCCCATGGTGGTGTCTTCAACCTTTTGACTACGTCCAAATGAACTCTCTGATTTACCCATCACGTATGGGGCGCGGCTCATGCTTTCCACACCACCAGCAATGATCAGGTTTGCTTCATTGGCTTTGATCGCACGCGCTGCCATAGCAATGGCATCTAAAGATGAACCACATAAACGATTCACTGTGGTTGCAGGAACTTGATACGGTAAGCCTGCTAATAATGCAGACATACGGCCCACGTTACGATTGTCTTCACCCGCTTGATTGGCACAGCCATAAATCACGTCATCTACTTGTTGCCAATCGACCGTTGGATTTCGTTGTATTAGGGCTTGAATCGGAACTGCACCGAGGTCATCTGCACGTACAGGCGCTAAACCACCTGCATAACGGCCAAATGGAGTACGAATGGCATCAATGATATAAGCGTTTTTCATAGTCTTACACTTCCATATTTCAATCTGTTGTGACCACTGCCACAAATTGCGGGTTCAGTCATACTTCCTTTGCGTAAGTAATGCCTCACTGTTGACAGGGCAAAAGTGACAAAACCCATTGTTGAACAGAGGAGGCTTCCTTGCCTCCCTGTCCAACGGACGACATCCATGTCGCCTGTCACGATAGTTAGTTACTGGAAAAAATCTAAATATAAGTGAGTAAAAAACTGCATTTAAACCATTCCAATCAATATTTCACGGTGGCGACATGGATGTCGCCTCGTTACTCAGCACAACACGGATGTTGTGTCTGAGTAACAAAGGATTTTTGTTACTTTTTATCCTTAAAAAGTAAGGCAATGCCTATACAAAAAACTTTCGCTTTAACCCGTAATTAGTGGCTGGTCAACATTATCCCTGCGTCGCATCAATCAACTGAGCACCTGTCAAAGCCTGTAATTCCTCAAAGCTCAGACCATCCACTTTTTCAATCACCTTTAAACCGTCTGTGGTCACATCAATCACACACAGATCGGTATAAATACGATCAACACATTTCAATCCTGTTGCTGGGTAAGTGAGTTCTTCAACAATCTTGGGTTCACCTTGTTTAGTGACATGATCAGTCGTGATAAACACTTTCTTTGCACCAACGGCTAAATCCATTGCACCACCCACAGCAGGAATGGCATCGGCTGCACCTGTGTGCCAATTGGCAAGATCACCGTTGGCTGCAACTTGGAATGCACCGAGTACTGCAATATCCAAATGTCCACCGCGCATCATGGCAAATGAATCACCGTGATGGAAAAAGCACCCACCTGTTAGCATAGTGACGTATTCTTTACCTGCATTAATCAGTTCAGGATCTTCTTCACCTTTGGCTGGGGGTGGACCAAAGGCCAACAAACCATTTTCAGAATGCAGAAACACATCTTTATCCGCAGGTAAGTATTTTGAAATCTTGGTCGGTAAACCAATGCCTAAATTGACATAAGCTCCATCTGGAATATCTTGTGCAACACGTTCAGCAATCTGATCACGGTTGAGTTTTTGATAGCTCATGTTGTTCTCCTTATGCTGATACAGGTGAAGTTGCTTCAACGGCAACTACATGTTGGACAAAGATGCCTGGGGTAATAATGTGTTCAGGATCAAGCTGACCCAGTTCCACCACTTCAGAGACTTGAGCGATGGTGACATCTGCTGCCATCGCCATGATTGGACCGAAGTTACGTGCAGATTTATTGAAAACTAAATTGCCCCAACGATCGCCTTGATAAGCTTTGATCAAAGCAAAGTCGGCTTTGATTGGGTATTCCAGTACATAGTCTTTGCCATCGATATGACGGGTTTCTTTGCCTTC
>NZ_AXCD01000006.1:0-63793 GCF_000475335.1 Acinetobacter sp. COS3 | reverse complement strand
CTTCTATTCTCTTAATGATCTCTTTATCGCCTCGTCAGCGATAAATAAAACGCAATAAATATTTAACAACTTAACCGTAAAGCTAAGTTACTTTTGCTTCATTGCGTCGGGATGTGTGCATTATAGGAGATTTTTTTTGGTGCGCAAGCTTTTTTAACTCTTTGTTTTATCAAGTGTTCTTTTTTTACACACAAATGGCTTTAAAAACACCAAAATAAAGCAGCAAATAATTGAAATAAAAGCAGAAATATATTTTTAATATTTCTGCTTTTATATTCTATTTCTTATTCTTTATCTGTACGCTGATAATTTTAATTGGTTGTTTAGGTACATCTTGATGCATTCCATAGTTTCCTGTTGGTGCATTAACGATTTTATCAACGACCTCCATCCCTTTCGTTACCTTACCAAATACAGCATAGCCAGCATCCATATTCGAACGATTTAGAAAGTTGTTATCAGCCACATTAATGAAAAATTGGCTTGTAGCAGAATTTGGGTTACTGGTACGCGCCATTGCCAAAGTACCACGATTATTTTTCAGTCCATTATTTGCTTCATTGACGATTGGAGCTTTTGTTGCCTTCTCAATCATATTGGCATCTAAACCGCCACCTTGAACCATAAATCCAGGAATAACTCGATGGAAGATTGTTCCTGAATAAAAATTGCTTTTTACATAGTTCTCAAAATTCTTTGCAGATACTGGGGCTTTATCATCAAATAATTCGATTTCAATATTACCCATGCTGGTTTTCATATCCACCATCGTATTTGCAAATAAATGACTACTCGCCAAAATTAGAGCTGTTGTAATGAACAGTTTTTTCATGATTGCTTTTCTCTGCATAGAAATAGATTTGTTGTCGTGAGTCATCTTAGTTTTATCAATCTATTTTTGCTATTTCTATTTGTTATCTTCAGAAAACACAAAACCGATGTTTCACGTGAAACATCGGTTTATAATTATCAGTGATGCTTATCCCAAAACTTTCTGAAGTTTTTGGCAATTTCGATCGTATTTCGTTTAGCCTTGCTCGAGATTGGAGTTAGATTAATAAAACCGTGAGTTTGCTCAGGGTAATCGATGTATTGCACTTTAACGCCACTTTGTCTGAGCTTATGGCTATATATTTCACCTTCATCATGCAGTAAGTCATGTCCAGCAGTAATCACATATGCTGGCGCGAGCTTTTTAAGACTGCCATAAGTTGGAGAAATCAGTGGGTCATCCAAAGTAACATTGTGCTGCGTTGCATAATAATCCGTAACGTAGTCTACATCTTTACTTGTTAACACCAGCCCTTCTCCATATGCATAAAATGAAGGATGTCGACTTTTGAAATCGACAACTGGATAAATAAGTAATTGTGCTTGCGGTGCGTATGACTTACCTGCCGCGTGCTGTGCAACAACAGTACTGATGTTTCCACCTGCACTATCGCCAGCAACAGCAATACGGTTTTTATAAATTTTCAACTGACGGCGGTTTTGATAAACCCATGCTAATGCATCTTCACATGATTTGATTAGGAGTTGCGGCGACACTTCTGGCGCAAGTGGATAGTCAATACTTAAAACTTGTACTTTTGCATATTTGGCAATGAGTCGACAGGCTTCATCATGAGTATCTAAACCACCCACAACAAAACCTCCTCCATGATAAAATACAATCATTGGAAGTTTTTTATTTGGTGCAGGATGATAGTGTCTTGCGAAAACAGTTCCACTTTGTAGTGGTAAGCGAATATCTTCAACTGAATCAATCGATGTTGATTTATTTAAAATCGCCAACATTTGCGCATCGAATTGTCGGCGTGATTCGATTGGATCATCTCCAATAAAGCCAATGCGTCCTTGTTTAATCTGAACAGCCATAAGGCATTTGGTAAATGCATCCAAATCTGGATATTGATACGGATAGCCTAAAAGTTTAGCGAGGGATTCTTGTACGATCTTGGGCAGCTTATCAAGTGCTCGTGCAGCAGGACCTTGTCCTTTATCTAAAATTGTTTGAATTTTTTGAGGTAATGCTGTCACTGTCGTCCCCTTCTCTCACTCTGTCCATAATTCTTGTTCTCGTTGACTATATGCTTTTATAAAGTCATAGATCAAGAATAAGATTTCAAAATATGTCGTACGCTAAAGGGCTATTCTTTAAAAGTCATTAACCATTGTGCTTATTCGATTTCATTTTTTCTGCCAATTAACAACAGATTTTAATGCTTTGTTTAGAAATTATAAAACCAGAACTGAATGACTCAACTCTGGTTTTATAGCACTTAAAAAGTGTCATTTTTATGAATAAAGTCGCTATGCATGATATATAGCAGTACATCTATAGATTGATTTTTGGCATCTAATATTCAATCTATTGCAAGCCGACTTAGCATAAAAAATTATTGGCCTGCTGCATCAGCACCAGCTGAGCCAGATACTGAACCTGAAATATCTGCTGAAGCACCGCCTGGTTGAACATCTACAGACGTACCAGCTTGTACACCAACACCACCTTGTACGCCTGTTGGGCCTGCACTAGTTTGAGCTGAACCAGAAGCATCTAAACCACCTTGAGTCGAACAACCCACAGCTGTGAATGCAACACCAGTTACAACCATAGAGATCAATGCTAACTTTTTCATTGTGTATTTCCTTTCATTATGACAAATAGCAAAGTTATCTTTGCGTTGCCTATCATTCACAATTTTTTCTGCTGGCGTGATGCGGATTAGTAGCGGTTTGTTATTTATACAGCGTGCTTTTGCAACTTTTATTTAATCAATTAAAAGCAGATTTCACATATTTTCCTGATCATAAAAATTGGCTAAGCACTTATCTATTCATAACTTTTGTTGATATAAACTGAATTTATTAAAGAAAAATTCGAACATCTTCATTTTTTATAATTTATATAAACCTCGTAGAACATACCCAAAAGCTTACAATTACAAAGAATAGGTTAATAGTTACTTTAATCTAAATAAAAGCCGCAATCAGAAGATTACGGCTTTATGATTAATTTAGGCTTAAGGCCACTGCATCTCACCTTTAACAACTTTAGCACCTAACTCAAGACTACTTGTTTCAGTCAGCGTCGGATATTTCTGTTGCATGGTTTTAATCAACACTTCTGAGTTTTTGCTAGATTTAACGGCTTGTTCGTATTGCTTTAAATAATCAATTGAAAAGTTCACCGCATTTAAACCTTCAGCAGCACCAGCCTTCATATGTGCAGGAACAACAGTTTGCGGTTTAAGTGCTTTGATCGATTCCAATGTTTTGATCACTTCAGCACGATCTTTCGTAGTTGGGGTATCTGCTGTCCAAAGGTGAATACCTGAAGATACTGGAATGCCGCCAACCACTGCTTTTACACTTGGAATCCATAAATAAGTCAGTTCTTTTTGACCCTTGATTTCGATGGTTTCATTCTCAAGTTTTAATGTTTTGGCTGTGTATGCTTGTGGAACAATAATTTTGCTTGGAGCATTGGCACCCATTTTTGGACCCCAGTAATCCACTTTAAGTACTTGCGTATCCTGAATATGTTTAACCGTTTCAGGCGTAGCAATGATTTGTACATTCGGGAAATATTGTTTAAATACATCTAAACCAAAATAGAAATCTGGATCACCATAGCTCACAAAAATTGTTTTCAGCGTTTTTCCACTGTCCAGAATATCCGCTGCAATACGAAGCGCTTCTGATTTTGAAAATTGAGCATTGACCAGCAGGACTTCTTTATCCCCTTCAATCAAAGTAGAAGTGACACCAAAATGCTCAGGCTTCGCTAAAAAGTTTTGGAGTGTTAAGTCTTGGGCAAATGTCGTTGATGCTGCTGTTAATGTTGCAATCGTTGCGAATGCAATTGCATAAGGATTCGTTTTCATATGTTGTCTCCGATCTGATAGGAAACACTTTAAATTGCAATTATTGCTGAATAAACCCACTAAATTAAGATAAAATGTTGCATATCTTGCAACAATCAAAATAAATATGGATACCTTAAAAGCCATTCAAGTCTTTGTCTGTATTGCACAACAAGGCAATCTCAGCAAAGCTGCAGAACATTTAGACTATTCTAAAGCAATGGTGTCGCGTTATTTGGAACACCTTGAACAAACATTTTCCACTCGACTGTTTCAACGCAATACTCGCAAAGTTTCACTGACGCCTGCAGGTGAAAAAGCACTGGTCTATTGTGAAAATATTTTACAACAACAACAACTCTTGGAAAGTTTAGCAGCGCCAGAACAACATAGCGGTACTATTCGTTTTACGTGTGGCTTGTTCTTATTTCAATTGGGTGTCAATGAATGCATCAAGCAATTTAAAAAACGTTATCCGCACATTCATTTTGATGTGTATTTAACTGAAAATACCGTTGATCTCATGGATGCCCAAGTTGATCTCGCACTTAGGATTACGCAAAAAGTTGCTGATGGACTGATTGCTCGCCCTGTCTGCCAAATTGAATCTGTGTTCTGCGCACATCCACATTATTTAAAAGATCACCCTCCTCTCTCTCATCCCAGCCAATTGATTCAGCATGAATGTATTGCTCATCATACCCACAATCAATATTGGACGCTTTTTGATACAGATCAGCAACCACAGAACTATCCGTTAAATGTTACGTTTAAGAGCAATGATGTGATCGCGCTCTATCAGATGTGTCTCAAAGCGCAAGGTGTTTCCATGCTACCGACTTTATTAGTACGTCAAGATTTTGCCGAGCAGCGCTTAGAACGAGTGTTTACAGATTTTTCTGCGCCCGATCTCACCTTGTCTTTGGTGTATGCATCAAGACAACATTTACCGAAAATAACCCAAGAATTTATTGCTTTCGTCATCGAAAACTTAAGTTTTTACTTAAATAAGCAAAATTAAAAGATTTAAATCGACCTGAACGCTTGAATTTTGTCGCGTTGCCCATACTTCATCCGTATCTATGAATGACCTATACGTGGCAGTTCGGGTTTGACCCTATGAGCATCAATGCCAAAAGGACTGTACATGTTTGAGAACTTTTTTAAACGGAGATCATCAATGGCTAATGAGCACAATGAGCAAGCTCAAGACATTCAAAATGAGCAACAGACTGAACAAACTCAAGCTGAAGGTGTAGAGCAAGCAAACGAGCTTAGCGTTGAAGATTTACAAGCGCAAATCACTAAACTCGAAGAAAGCTTAAAACTCGAAAAAGCACGTACTGCCAATGCCGTTTACGAAGCACAGAAAAGTGTTGAACGTATTCAACGTGAATCAGAAAAGCATAAAGACACTGTGCTTGAGAAATTTGCGAAAGAGCTATTGGATTCTGTCGACAATCTTGAACGTGCGATTCAAGCAGCTGGTGCAGAAGAAACACCTGTATTAGAAGGTGTAAAACTGACTTTAAAATCGTTGCTTACAACGCTTGAAAAATTCGGCGTAGTCGAAGCAGACACAAAAAATGGTTTTAATGCAGACCTTCATCAAGCGGTTGGTATCGATCCAAATGCTAAAGCGAATGAAATTGGTACGGTTTTACAGAAAGGCTATACCTTAAATGGTCGCCTACTCCGCCCTGCAATGGTCATGGTCGGACAATAAATCCAGTATTTTGAGAGTTTTTCAGTTTTTTTTCATAAAAATGCTTGAAAAAAAACGATTGACTCTCATATCGAATAACAAGCAAATCCCCTTTACCGAAAAGCATATGAGGGGGATTCACAAAATTTTAGAGGAACACATCAAATGGCGAAAATTATTGGTATTGACTTAGGTACTACCAACTCATGTGTTGCTGTACTTGAAGGCGACAAAGTAAAAGTAATTGAAAACGCAGAAGGCGCACGTACAACTCCATCGATCATTGCATATAAAGATGGCGAAATCTTAGTTGGTCAAAGCGCTAAGCGTCAGGCTGTAACAAACCCGAAAAACACATTATTCGCAATCAAGCGTTTAATCGGTCGTCGCTACGAAGATCAAGCAGTACAAAAAGATATCGGTCTTGTACCATACAAAATCATCAAAGCTGACAATGGTGATGCTTGGGTTGAAGTAAACGATAAGAAACTTGCACCTCAACAAATCTCTGCTGAAATCTTGAAAAAGATGAAAAAAACTGCAGAAGACTATTTAGGCGAAACAGTAACTGAAGCAGTCATCACTGTTCCTGCTTACTTCAACGATGCACAACGTCAAGCAACTAAAGATGCAGGTAAAATTGCAGGTCTTGATGTTAAACGTATCATCAACGAACCAACTGCTGCTGCACTTGCGTTTGGTATGGACAAAAAAGAAGGCGATCGTAAAGTTGCTGTTTACGACTTAGGTGGTGGTACTTTTGACGTATCAATCATTGAAATCGCAGACTTAGATGGCGACCAACAAATCGAAGTATTGTCGACTAACGGTGATACATTCCTTGGTGGTGAAGACTTTGACAACGCATTGATCGAATTCTTGGTTGAAGAGTTCAAAAAAGAGCAAAGCGTAAACTTGAAGAATGATCCACTTGCGTTGCAACGTTTGAAAGAAGCTGCTGAAAAAGCAAAAATTGAGCTTTCTTCTTCTAACGCAACTGAAATCAACCTTCCATACATCACTGCTGATGCGACTGGTCCTAAACACTTAGTGATCAACGTAACTCGTGCAAAACTTGAAGGTTTAGTTGCTGACTTAGTTGCTCGTACGATTGAGCCTTGCCGTATCGCGCTTAAAGATGCTGGTCTTTCGACTTCTGAAATCTCTGACGTAATCTTGGTCGGCGGTCAGTCTCGTATGCCAATGGTTCAACAGAAAGTTCAAGAATTCTTCGGTAAAGAGCCACGTAAAGATGTGAACCCTGACGAAGCTGTAGCGATTGGTGCTGCGATTCAAGGTGCGGTATTGTCTGGTGACAAAAATGACGTTCTTTTATTAGACGTAACACCTTTAACTTTAGGTATCGAAACAATGGGCGGCGTATTAACTCCGATCATTGAGAAAAACACCACGATTCCTGCGAAGAAATCTCAAGTGTTCTCTACTGCTGCTGACAACCAACCAGCTGTAGACATTTCGGTTTACCAAGGTGAACGTAAAATGGCTCAACAAAACAAATTGTTGGGTAACTTCCAATTAGGCGATATCCCACCTGCTCCACGTGGCGTACCACAAATTGAAGTATCATTCGACATTAACGCTGATGGTATCTTAAAAGTATCTGCAAAAGATAAGAGCACTGGTAAAGAGCAATCAATCCAGATCAAAGCAAACTCAGGTTTGTCTGATGCTGAAATCGAAGCAATGATCAAAGATGCTGAAGCAAATGCTGAAGAAGATCGTAAGTTTGAAGAACTTGCTAAAGCACGTAACGAAGCTGATGCATTAATTTCAAGCTCACAAAAAGCGGTTAAAGATCTTGGTGAACAAGTTACTGCTGAAGAAAAAACTGCGGTTGAAACTGCGGTTTCTGAACTTGAAGCAGCAACAAAAGACAATGATGTTGATGCAATCAAAGCGAAAACTGAAGCGTTACAAAACATCTTGATGCCGATTACACAACGTGCTTATGAGCAAGCTCAACAAGCAGGTGGTGGCGCTGAAGGTTTTGATCCAAATGCATTCCAAGGTGGTGATGCAGGTCAACAACAAAAAGCGGACGACGGTGTCGTAGATGCTGAGTTTACTGAAGTAAAAGATGACAAAAAATAATTTGTCTCTTTAAAAAAGACCGCGCGTAAGCGCGGTTTTTTTGTTTTAAGATTCATTAGGTTGATCGAAATATAGTTCACCCAAAATCGGCATAAACAAAGGGATTACACCACAGGCTTTAATTTCTTCAATAAACTCAGGAATATTCACCCCTGGCAATAACTGAGGTGGTGCATCAATCGGTGTGACCATCGTATCCCAATGACATGGAATGATATATTTCGGCTTCAATAGCCTCACAACGTCTTTGACATAGTTAGGGCGATATTTCCGCCCAATCGCACATAAACACACAATATCAGCTTGCTTCGCTTGTAGTTCCTGCTCAATAAAATCCGCCGAATCAATATGTACAATGCTTAAATGTCCGGTATGAATCCACCAATTAAATACCTGACCATGCTTCAGATGGTGAAACTTAGGTGGGTATGGTGGTGGTGTGGTCATATCTCCCGGTAATGGAACACGACCAAACAAGGCTTTGCCATGAATGGATGGCAAACCAACAACGTGCCATTGACCACAATTAATAATTTCTCTCCCTTTTGTTTGAAGCATTTTCTGCTCAGATAACCCTGCTGAGCGTGCATACATCATGGTAGCCTGAGAACCAATTAAGCGTGCCCCTGTTTGTTTACAAACCTCAGGTGCATCAAGAATATGATCATAATGTGCATGACCAATTAGCACATCATCGGCATGGGGGATATATTTGCGGACTAAAGAAGGATCACTCAATAAAGGCTGCGTAAAGGTCTGTCTTAAATTCGGACGACTGATAAATGGATCTAAAACCAAAGTACGATACTGATCTGAAAGGATAAATCCAGCAGTTCCCAAATATTTGATTTTTAAATTTTTAACGTTTGCCTCTGCAGGAGAATCTGCTGTCCATGCAGTATCAGGCGCTTTCAGTAAATATTTCAGCATCTCTATCCCTTGAATTTCTTTTATATCCTTCGTTATTGCTTTTTAATATCCAAAATGCATCTGTATTTTTCAGTATCACCCTATTTTGCTATATTGATTTAGATTGCTTATATTTGAACATATCTTCACCTTTAGAATAATCTTTATTCTATGTCGAGAAAAACAAAATAAAATGATTCGTTTTTTTACTATTCTTGGACTGGTATTTTTTCTGTTATGGTCAGGCTATCAGACGCATCAACATCCGCAACTCAAGTTCAATTCACTTTTAGATCGTATTACTCATCCTTTTGATACACGTTTGCGTTATAGAATCGTTGATGTTGATCCTCGTTTTAAACTCACAACTGAACAAGTGAAACAACTGAGCGTGCAAGCCACACAAATTTGGAAAGATGGAACTGGTCAAGATTACTTCGTCTATGATCCAAATGCACAATTAGCTATCCATTTTATATACGATGAGCGTCAAATTGAAAGTGAACAACGCCGAGAACATTTGAGCCAGCTCGAAACAGGTCAACGACAATGGCTGGATAAGAAGCAACGACTTGATCAAACTGAACAGGAAATTCTGAATAATAAACAGTTTCTCGATTTAAAACAGCAACAACTCAATCAACAAATTCAGCAATATAATCAAGAGCAACTGATCGCTCAACAACGCCCTGCATCCATAGTTGATCGGGACTATTTTCAACGAAGACAACAAGCCTTACAGGACAATATTCAACAAGTACAACAAGAAATCACCCAATACAATCAGAAAATTAGCACTTTGAATCAACAAGTTGATGAGTTAAATCAATTAAACCAACAGCTTGATCAGTCTGTTCATCAATATAAACAACGCTTTCAACCACATTTATTTCACAAAGGGTTATTTAATGGTAGAGAGATTCTAATCTATGAATTTGAATCCGAAGATGATCTACGCTTAACGCTCGCGCACGAGTTAGGTCATGCTCTTGGGCTACAACATGCAAATGATCCAGCCGCGCTCATGTACCCATTAATGAAAGATCAAAATGCTGAAAATTTTCGCCTGACCCAAGCTGATCGTGAGCTTTTAATCAACAGATAGCATGGATAAAAGTGAAAGTTTTAACCAAAAAGTGAATTATTTCTCACTCTTTCTTTTATTTACAAAAAAACAACAAAAGTGATTTTTATTGATTTTCTTCCACTTCTCTACACTTTAAGCCAATCGATAAATCACAAGATTATGATTTATATCATTTTATTTGTAATAAAAAGACATAATATATTCCATCTCAGTTTTATTTTGTTGTGTTATTCACAGCATTCATTTTTTTATTTTATGGAAAAAAGTCACACTTTTAAACCTTGTTTATTAAGTAGATAGCGTTTTGACGGCAAAATAATATTGCTCAAAAATAAACCTTATTTGGGGGAGTTTGGCTCATGCGCAAACAAGGTTTAGCCGTTTTAGTTGCATGCTTATGCATGGGTCTACCCAATCTAAGCTATGCCCAAAATGCATCACATACAGCGGGTTCACATACACATGAATCTATGCAAATGCCATTGCATTACCGAATTGCAGACATTGACCCACGCTTTAATTTAGATAGCCAACAAGTTTTGGAGCTTACACAGCAAGCGGCGAAAATTTGGGAACAAGAAACAGGACAAAAAAACTTTATTTATGATCCACAAGCTGAATTTACGATTAACTTTGTTTACGATGAACGCCAACAACATAGTAAAAATCGTGTAGAGAACTTAGATCAGCTCAATCAACAACAACAACAATGGGAAAACCAAAGGCTACAACTACAACAAGTGAAAGATGAGATCCAGAAAATGACGGCGCTCATAGCAAGTAAGCAAACCCAACTGACCTCTCAGTTTCAACAATATAACGCTAATGTACAACGATTTAATCAACTTCGTTCTTCATCTAAGCAAATGGCTGATCAGCTCGCACAACGTCAACAAGAACTACAACTTCAATCCAATTCTTTAAAGCAAGAAATAGCTCAACATAAACAAAAAACTCAACAATTAAACCAAGCAATTCAAAGCCTAAATCAAAATAATAAACAATTAGTGTTATCAGCAAATCAATTTAACAAAAACTTTCAACCTCGTTTATTTCATAAAGGCCATTTCAACGGTAAACAAATCTATATTTATGAATTTACGTCTAAAGAAGATTTACGCTTAACACTGGCTCATGAACTCGGACATGCGCTCGGTTTAGAACACACAGATGATCCAACGTCTATCATGTATCCAGTCATTCAAAAACAAAACTTACAAAAGTTTGAACTCACAAAAGCGGATCAAGAACTGGTACGTGCAATGAATTAAATAATAAATCATCGCACGACTGTTCGTTAAACGGAATTTTTCACCAAACGGTATATTTATTGAACAAATAAACATTTATTTTACGTGAAAAATAAAATATTAATAAATTTTCAAATTCACATAAAATACTAAAAAATTCGATATGTATAATTCAAAATAAATGACTGTGTTTCATGTAAATTTCGTCTAATTCATAATCAATACTAGAATTTATGTTCAATATTTCTATATATCCATTTATCTTTATTTCATATAAATATTGTATAAATTGATGAATTACTCTCTTTTTTATAAGTTTGACTACTAAACATACCTGATTAAAATACGTCCTTTTTCAATTTTATCTCTCTGTATGTACCCCTTTATTTTTATGTTGGCTACATGTTTTCTCATGCTGCTCTCTCCTTCAGCTTTAGCTAAAGTTTCTTCTAGTTCAACATCTCCTCAGATTCACTACAGTACAGAGAATCCTTTACGCTATCGAATCGCAGAGCTAGACCCGCGCTTAAATCTCAACAAGCAACAGGTAATCGAGCTAAGCCAACAAGCTGCCGAAATCTGGTCAAAAGACACAGGACAAAACTATTTTGTTTATGATCCTTCAGCAACATTTGTCATAAATTTAGTATTTGATCAACGTCAGATACGCAGTATAAAACGCGCTGAGAATTTACATCAATTAGAAAAACAGCAACAAATTTGGCTCGATCAGAACCAACAATTACAGATACTTAAACAGCAACTGCGCTACGCTGATACACAATTAGAATTACAAAAAAACCAATATCAAGCACAAGCGAAGTCCTATCAAAACGCTATAGAACAACTAAATGCCGCCCATTCTAAAAAGACATCTGCAAAAAAATTGCAAAAGCAACAACGCATACTTAAAAGCCAAAGCCAACTTTTACAAGCACGTATCCAAGATCACAATCTAAAAGTGCAGCAACTCCAAAAAAAATCCGAAAAATCTAATCAATTACGTCAGCAACTCATTCAGTCAGTCGATAAATTTAATCAGACATTTAAGCCACAAGTACTCCATAAAGGACAGTTTGATGGTAAGCAGATTTTTATTTATGAGTTTTCATCACTGGATGATCTACGCCTCACTTTAGCTCACGAGTTTGGTCATGCTTTAGGTCTGAAACATACTCAAGACCCAAAATCTTTAATGTATCCAAGAATTAAAGAACAGGATGCTAAAGACTTTCAGCTGACTAATGCCGATTTAAAACTGTTAGGCTTTGCTGACTAAATTTAGTAGATAAATCAACTAAATTATAGAGATGATGTTTTTAAACTTAGGTAACAAGAATGGGTCGCTTATTTTGTTTTTTTCATGTTATTGTGTTGATAAAACATCATCTTAGTCTTAATGGAGAACAACATGAGTTACTATCATATTCTCATCGAAGTGAGCGACCATATCAGTACGATTGAGCAAACTCGTGATGTTGAAATCATGGACATTCAAGACATTAGTCCATATCTCCATTCTATTTTAATTCCTTATTTCAACGAGCAAGAGGTTGAGCTCGAGGATGAAAATGTTGGTTATGATGAAATTCTACATTTAGAAGTAAAACAAACTTTATTACCGATTGAACATTTAATTGAAGAAGAACAAAAACAACTCCCAAGCGATACTGATGTCACTATTTCAGCTTATGAAATCTTTAATGATCGCGATCTAAGTCAAGATGTGACTGCCGTCATTTTTGATATTTTAGAAGCAGTTAAACTCGACGCTGCACCTTAAAATAAAAAGGTCTGCTTCTGCAGACCTTTTTATCATCTCTTAGATTTATTGCATCATTTCTTTTGCCTGTTCTTGGCGGAAAGCTTGCAAAATTTGTTGTCCTGCACGGCCTGTTGGATTTAATCCTAAACGAGTTTGTTCTTGGCGAATCGCTTGACGACTTTTATCACCAATCAATCCATCTACAGCACCAATATCGTAGCCGCGTTTAATTAAAAACTGTTGAATTTCACGACGTTCCGCACGAGAAGTCCCTGCATCATCGGTTGGCCAAGCCGTTAAAAATGGTGTCCCACCTTTCAAACGATCTGATAAATGTGCAATCGCTAAACCATAACTTTCTGCTGCATTATAGCTGTAAATCGCGTCAAAGTTTTTAAATACCAAGAAAACTGGCCCGCTTGCTCCTGCTGGCGCAATCAATCCCGCTGGTGTACTGCCAGATAAATTTCCTTGAATTAAAGCAGTGCCATCTGCACGCGTTACCCCTTGTGCAATCCAATGATTTAATGATTTTTTATTACGACGACTTTCGCCTGAAATCGACATCCCTTGTGGAATTTTTACCTCGAAGCCCCAAGGCATTCCCGTTTGCCACCCTGCTCGTTTTAAAAAATTCGCTGTCGATGCCAATGCATCTGTGGTACTTGAAACCAAATCACGGCGACCGTCACCATCAAAATCAACCGCTAAACGCTCATAAGTTGATGGCATAAATTGGGTATGCCCAAATGCACCCGCCCACGAACCATATAATTGATCTTGTGTTAAATCGCCACGTTGTAAAATACGCATCGTTGCAAAAAATTCACCACGGAAATAACTTTGACGGCGGCCTTCACAACTCAAAGTACCCAATGCTTGTAATAAGGGATATTTACCAGAAATATCACCATAGTTACTTTCCACACCCCAAACGGCCACAACCGTTTCAGCAGGTACACCATAGGTCTGTTCTACCCGTCGAAGCACATCACGATGTTGTGCAAGTTTTTGCTGTCCAGCTTGAACACGCTCGTTATCAACCAGACCCGATAAATAGTCCCAGATTGCCGTAGAAAACTCAGGCTGATAATTTAATTTATCAATGACAGAATAATCAGGCGTTAAATTTTGCGTGTAACGATCATAAGTCGCACCCGATACGCCAGATGAAATGGCTTGGGAACGCAAATTGGCAATACATGCTTGGAAATTTGAGTTTGGTGAATAAGTACTGTTAGATAGTGCTGTTGTTGTCGGTGCTGACACCGTTGCACCATTAATAACAAGCTCTGCATGAGCTTGGTTGAAAAAAGCAAATAAGGCAGTGCCTATAAAAAAAGAAAAATGTTGTTTCATGTCTAAAACCAGAATTTTTAAATTTAAATTTCTCCCTCACCATAACATGCCACTCCCAGATGTATAGTTTGGAAACGTAAATTTGAATTCATTTCTTGTCTTTTAAATTTAAAACACAACTTTTAAATTCATAATTCGATCTAATTTTTAAATTCAAAATAAAACACATCACTTTTTTAAATTCAAAACAACACTCAACCACTACTCACACTTTAAATTCAAAGACCAAGCTCACAACACTCATGCTTTTGAATTCAAAAAATCAACCTCTTTTAAATTCATTTCAATTTAGCCAAAACATGAAAAACAATAGATTGTTTTTTAATTCCTTATATTTCAAAATACTAAGATTAGTTAAGGAGTTACCCACAGATGAAAGTTTAAATTCAAAACACAGATTTAACTATGCTTTTAAATTTAAAAACACCCTCTATTTTTGAATTTAAAACCGCAGGCTTAGAACACTAACTTATTTGAATTCAAATTCAGGATCATACTTTAAATTCAAAATTGCAAATAAAAGTTATCCACAAGCTCAATTCTCCATACTTTTTAAATTTAAAAATCAATCTGCAATAAAAAAGCGATCCGAAGATCGCTTTTTTTACGGCATTGTGGATAAGTTTAGAGACTCATATCAGCCGTCAATGCTAAAGGTACAGGTAAAATCTGTGCTAATTGACGACATAGGTCTGTTAAATTATTCGAATCATTAGGCATCAAGGTAATATGGCCTAACTTACGGCCAGTACGCTCTGACTTATTATAGAGATGTAAATGTGCACCTTGTAGCGCTAATACATCTTCAGATTTTGGATGTTGACCAATAATATTGATCATCACTGTTGGGCGAACCACATCGGTTGAACCCAAAGGTAAACCAGCCACAGCACGGATATGATTTTCAAATTGCGAACAAATCGCACCTTCGATCGACCAATGACCTGAGTTGTGTACACGACATGCCATTTCATTGGCGTATAAACCTTGCTCAGTCACAAATAATTCGAGTGTAAGAACACCGACATAATTTAAGTGGTTCAACAAACGGGTAATATAATCTTGCGCAACAGGTTGCAGATCTGTGCTATTTGGCGCAGGTACAATCGAGTGTGACAAGATGCCATTATGGTGGTGGTTTTCAGCGAGAGCCCAAGTTTTGACATCGCCATCTTGACCACGAACTGCAATAATCGAAACTTCACGACTGAATTTCACAAAACTTTCAGCGATCAAGCTTTTCGCTGGACCCAGTTCAGCCCACGCTGTATCAATCTGATCTTCTGAACGAAGCACAAATTGACCCTTGCCATCGTAACCACCTGTCACCGTTTTCAACACGATTGGTAAACCTAGATCAGCCACCGCTTGTTTTAAGCTATCTAAACTATCCACAGCACGATACGGCGCAACAGGAATATTCAATTCATCAAATAAAGATTTCTCAGCCAAACGATTCTGAGCAGTTGCCAAAGCAAGACGAGGAGGGTGCAGTGTCTTGGTTTGTGTCAAAACATCTACATCAGCCACAGGGGTATTTTCAAACTCAAGGCTGAAAACATCCGCACTCGCAATAAAACTCTGTAAACCTTGCTCAGTTTTGCTTGAAAAAACTGAGCCTAGGATCGCTGCTGGACAGTCTGTTTCTGCTTCAAAAAAGCTGCATTGAATATTAAGTGGTAACGCCGCTTGCGCCATCATGCGTCCAAGCTGACCGCCACCAAAAATGCCAATAGTTTTATTCATGATCAGCTCCGTTAAACTTGACCAGGAATGTTATTGCCTGACACTTTTTCGGTTTGAGCAGTACGGAAGTCAGCAACATTTTTAGCAATTTCAGGACGCGTTAAACCTAAGATTTGCGCTGCCATAATCGCAGCATTGGTCGCACCTGCTTGGCCAATCGCTAATGTTCCTACTGCAATACCAGCAGGCATCTGTACGATTGAAAGCAATGAATCAACGCCATTTAAAATCGAAGATTTAACAGGAACACCAAGTACAGGTAAGTCAGTTTTAGCTGCACACATACCCGGTAAATGCGCTGCACCGCCAGCACCCGCAATAATCACTTGAATACCACGGTCACGTGCTGTTTCAGCATATTCAAACAAACGATCTGGTGTACGGTGCGCAGAAACCACTTCAGCTTCGAAAGGTACACCCAATTGTTTGAGCATATTTGCAGTATGTTCGAGTGTTGCCCAATCCGATTGAGAACCCATGATAATCCCGACTAAAGGTTGGCTATCTGTTGCGACCGCATTCATTGGCTTTTCCAAAACATGATAAAAATAGAGAAGTATCTCGACTTGCGCCAAGCACGAAGGAAGAAATTGGCAAATATTATAGCGTTTTTTTCAATCATCCCCAACAAAAGAACGCTGCGAATGATTTCGCATCAAATTAGCTTTGATTGCGGAAAACAAAATAGACACAGCCCAATAGACATAACATCGCCCAGACGTAATCTAGCTTGAATGGTTGTTTGAATAGAAAAATCATAAAGGGGACGAAGACGATCAGCGTTACCACTTCTTGGGTGATTTTCATCTCACCCAAACTCCAGCCATTTGCATTGAGCAGTTTGGTTGCTGGAATCATAAAACTATATTCAAGTAGGGCAATACACCATCCAAATAAAATGGCTTGCCAAAGGGGTGCATGATGCAAAAATTTTAAATGCCCGTACCACGCTAAAGTCATAAAACAATTGGAAATGATAAGGAAACATAGCGCTATAAGAGTCGGGCTCAAAGTCTTATCCTTTTAGAAAAATTCAGGCTTTAAAATTTGCCTTGCAGGGTATGGGAAGATCATCCAACAGACCTTATATTTTATCATTTATTCGCAATCTGATTCCTAAACAACAACAACGAATTTTGACTATCTTTTCACTGCAAGCCTTGCTATCGTTGCGATTGATTTTTATTGATAATGACAAATACAGACACCAAGTTGTGCTGTATCAAAAGCAGTGGAGTAGGCGAGTTATGCATCTGCATATTTTGGGTATTTGTGGCACATTTATGGGGTCTCTGGCTCTATTAGCACGAGATTTAGGACATAAAGTCACAGGTTCAGATGCCAATGTTTATCCGCCAATGTCTACCCAACTCGAAAATGCAGGCATTGAACTGATGCAGGGCTACGATCGTAGCCATTTACAACCTCATCCTGATCTCGTGATTGTCGGTAATGCCATGAAACGCGGCATTGATGCCGTTGAATACATGCTTAATGAAGGTCTACCTTATATTTCAGGCCCGCAGTTCTTGGCTGACCATGTTTTACAAGGCAAACATGTACTCGGTGTTGCTGGTACTCATGGTAAAACCACAACGACCACGATGTTAGCTTGGGTACTCGATCAAGCAGGTTTAAATCCTGGATTTTTGATTGGTGGCGTACCGCTTGGTTTTAGCGAAAGCGCACGTTTAGGTGGTGGCAAATACTTCTGTGTAGAAGCAGATGAATATGATTCTGCGTTCTTTGATAAACGCTCTAAATTCGTTCACTATCATCCTAAAACTGCGATTTTAAATAACCTTGAATTTGACCACGCTGACATTTTTGATGATCTTGCTGCAATTCAAAAACAATTCCATCACCTCGTGCGTACCATTCCAAGTGAAGGCCGTATTATTGCGCCAATCACTGAAACTAATATTGATGAAGTACTGGAGCAGGGCTGTTGGACGCCTGTAGTTCGTACTAGCCTTGAGCCAAATGATCAAGCGGCTTTATCTGCTGAACTGATCAGTGCCGATGGTAGCCACTTTAAAGTATTAGAACAGGGCAACGTGGTTGGCGAAGTACAATGGAATATGACAGGACAGCATAGCGTTGCTAATGCATTAGCCACTATAGCAGCGGCTCAGCATGTCGGTGTTAGCCTTGAGCAAGCTTGCGAAGCCTTATCTAACTTTGGTGGTGTGAAGCGTCGCATGGAGCTTTTGGGAACGGTTCGTGGTATCGAAGTCTATGATGATTTTGCTCATCACCCAACTGCCATTGAAACAACTTTAGACGGTGCACGTAAACGTCTAGGTGAACGTAAGCTATGGGCGATTATCGAGCCTCGTTCAAACACCATGCGTATGGGCAGCCATAAAGATGGTTTGGCTCATTCTGCGCGTTTAGCCGATGAAGTGATTTGGTATCAACCAGAGGGCTTGGATTGGGATTTACAACCTATCATCTCTGCATCATCTAACAAAGCCGAAGTCAGTCGCTCACTGGATGACATTATTGCTCGTGTAGTCAATGAAGCAGGTGAGGGTGACGCTGTGGTGATCATGTCCAATGGTGGTTTTGGTGGATTGCACCAAAAGTTGATTACAGCGTTATCGTAATCTAGCCCATAGTTCACTTTTCTAATCTAATCCTGTCGCGGTATTCACTATCGTCACAGGCGGCATGGATGCCGCCCGTTGGACTGTGGTATAGGGATATACCATCAGTCCAACAAAAGATTTTTGTTACTTTTCATCTTTGAAAAGTAAGGAAACGCCTCTACACAAACATGTTAATGATTCAACCTATATGAGGCTGTGAAATCTTGCTAATTAGAGATATCTCCAATCCATTTTAAATTGCAATCAACTCAATTTATTCACAAGTTTCAAAGGCAAAATCTTCATTGCTATGCCCATTGGCAACCACGGCCACTGCGGCACATAAGCTTTCACAGGTTCTTTCTCAATCGCTTTCACCAAGGCCTTAGACCCTGTTTTCTCATCCACCTCAAACGGTAACTTCTTCGCACCTTCATTTAACTCAGTACGAATATAACCTGGGAAAATCGTCGAGACTTTGATTGGTGTATGCAACAACTCGGCACGAATCCCTTCTGCCAAATGCGCGACAGCTGCTTTACTCGCAGCATAAGTCGATAAATGCTTTGGCAAGCCACGCATCGCACTCATCGAAGAAATGACTACCAAGTGCCCTTTGTTTTGTGCTCGAAAAATTTCAACTGCCGCTTCACACTGCGCCAACGCCGAAATAAAGTTGGTTTCCGCTGTGGCACGATTTACGTCAAAATGACCTTTACCAATACGGCGACCATCACCTATACCAGCATTGACAACAATGCGATCAATACTGCCAAATTCTTGCTGAAAAGCTTTAAAAACCGTAAAAACATCATCGTAATGAGTCACATCAAGCGTCTTAATCTTGACCTGAATAGAAAACTGACTTTGCAGCTCTTGTTGTAATGCTTCTAAACGTTCCAACCGTCGTGCACACAACGCCAGATTGTAGCCTTTGGCAGCAAACTCTCTTGCCATACCTGCACCTAAACCTGAGCTTGCACCCGTAATTAAAATTGTCTTTGCCATGCCTGCCACCTATTTTTATTTAAATCCATGTTAAAAGTTCAGCATCACGTGCTTTTAAATAATGATGCTCATTAAAGCTGAGTAATTGCAAACGACCATCTACCCAACGCAGTGTTGTGACGCTGGCGTTAGCAATCGACCAATTCAACGCAAAAATCTGTTTCGCATTCAATCCCAAGACCTTACCTACAGCCACTGAAATGACACCACCTGAGCTGAATACTACGGCTTGCTTGCGTCCTGTTACATCAATGGTGGCACAAAGGTTTTGCAAAGCCATTTCTACACGGGTCTGAAAGGCTAACCATGTTTCATGATATTCATCGTCATATTGCTCGCTGATCCAGCGGTCAATCGCACCATCAAAAATTTTAGCCAGATACACACGTGGATTGGCAACTTGAGCAACATCTTGCTTCAATAATTCAGGTTGATTAAAACGCGGTTCATACTGAGCAAACACATGCTGATGATCAAACTCATTCCAAGCAGACTCTGTTTGCACCACAATGTCTTGAAAACTCTGAGCCAGAGCCAACTGCGCGGTTTGTTGATGACGCTGCATTGACCCAGCAATCACAAGCGGAGTATGTTTTAGTGTTGATTGAAAGAAATCACCCACCACCTGTGCTTGCTGCTCACCTTTGGCAGATAGTTGATCATAGCTTGCAGCTCCAAACGAGGCTTGCCCATGTCGCACTAAATAAATCGTGCTCATCGTTTTAAAATATCCTGTAATTTTGCTGCATATTCAGGGATCAACTGCTGTGCTTCTACATTATTTTCTGCAATGAGCTTTAATGCTCGAATATGTAAAGCGTGGATCATAATCCAAAAGTCTTTAAAAGCTGGATTATCAGTTTGTTGATGGTAATAACGATAATATATTTGCTGAGCAATCACAGCTAAACGGAATAAACCAAACACTTCATAAAATGCCCAGTTCGTCGGCTGTAAGCCTGTTTTTTCCAGATAGTAATCGACCACTTGCCGACGTGTCAGCATGCCTTTTAAGTTAGTCGGCTGACGACGGCTGGATTTCATCAGTGCGTCATCATCATCTTGAATCCAGTAGGCGAGGGCACTGCCCAAATCCATTAAGGGATCACCCAACGTTGCCATTTCCCAATCCAATACACCAATCACTTTTGTTGGATGTTGTGGATCTAAAATAACATTATCAAAGCGCCAATCATTATGAATCACACAAGTTTTAGAGTCGGCAGGGATGTACTGCTGTAACCACTGACGTACAAAAGCAAAATCAGGCACATTCGGCGTTAATGCTTTTTGATAACGTGTATCCCAGCCTTCAACCTGACGGCGGCAATAACCTTCACCTTTGCCAAGTTTTTCCAGTTCTGTACCTTGATAAGGCACTTGATGCAATTCAATCAATTTATCCAATACATTCAGACATAGATGATGAACGTGTTGCTCATCAAGTTGTAATTCTTTAGGCAAATTGGCACGCGGGATAATGCCTGCAATTCGCTTCATCACATAGAAATCACAACCAATAACTTGTTCGTCTTGGCACAATGCAAGCATTTCAGGCAGGACAGGGTAGTGCGGTGCAAGATGTTTCTGCACATTGTATTCACGTGCCATGTCATGTGCTGATTTGGCCTTAGTTCCCTTAGGAGGACGACGCAAAATCAAATCGACATTGTCATATTCAAGACGATAGGTCCAATTCGATGCACCACCTGAATATTGGGTTACTTGTGCTTGACCTTGCAATTCAACACCTTGATCCTTTAACCATGTTTCAACCGCAGAAATATCCAGTTCTTCACCGTGACGAACTTGCCCACCCACATCAATTACTGTCATTTGCTTATATCCTTATCCGCGACCATAACCACGTTTTTTTAACTCTAATTTAGCAATCATGCCTTTATGCACTTCGTCAGGTCCATCGGCTAAACGTAAACTACGCGCTTGATTAAAGAATGCGGTTAATGGCGTATCACGAGACACACCTTCGCCACCATGAATTTGAATCGCCATATCAACGACATTTTGCAATACGGTTGGTGCAACCACTTTGATGGCTGAAATCTCGGTTAACGCCGCCATATTGCCCAAAGTATCCATCTTGTAAGCTGCATACAGGGTCAATAACCGAGCTTGGTCGATTTGCACGCGCGCTTCAGCGACACGTTCCAAGTTACCCCCGAGTTTAAGAATTTCTTTCCCAAATGCTTTACGTGACATGCCTCGATCAATCATCAACTCTAGCGCTTTTTCTGCTGCGCCTATACAACGCATACAGTGATGAATCCGTCCAGGTCCTAAACGCCCTTGGGCAATCTCAAAACCTTGTCCTGCACCGCCGATAAAGTTACTGACAGGCACACGTACATTGTCAAAATTGACTTGCCCATGTCCATGTGGCGCATCGTAATCCCCAAAAACTGGAAGCATTCGCTCAATGCTGACACCTTGTGTATCAATGGGTACCAGTACCATTGAATGTTGATGATGACGATCTTTGCTTGGATCTGGCGTATAGGCCATGAAAATAATCACTTTGGCATTTGGATCACCTAAACCTGACGACCACCATTTACGACCATTCAGGACGATTTCATCACCCTCAATCACAGCCGTTGCTTGCATATTGGTGGCATCACTCGATGCAACCGCAGGTTCAGTCATACAGAACACTGAACGAATTTCAGCATTCAATAGCGGATGCAACCATTGTTGTTTCTGCGCTTCACTACCATAGCGCCATAACACTTCCATATTGCCGCTATCGGGTGCATTACAGTTAAAAACGGTCGGCGCAAGTAAACTACGTCCTGTGAGTTCGGCAATATGTGCGTATTCCTGCACAGATAAACCTACGCCGAGTTCTGCATCAGGCAAAAACATATTCCATAAGCCAGCTGCTTTGGCTTTCGCTTTGAGTTGTTCAAGTTGAGCTGGCCATTGCCATTTGGTCCAATCACCATCGACATTTAAACGATGTGTTTCATCCCAAAATGCTTTTTCTATTGGTTCTATTTCTTGTTGGATAAATGCCTGTGCGCGAGCAATAAAATCCTGTGCACGTTCAGATAATGCAAACATCATCATTTCCCTCAATGTAAAATGTGGCGAATATTGATTCGCTGCTTTACATCACCATAAGCGAATATTTATTATGAATGAAATGATTTTATTTTATTCAAAACTATGAATCAGATTCATAATACAAACCCATTGGAAGTGGGGCATTTTCATCGTATTGATATTAATTTATACCCGCTTTTCATCGCGATTTTTGAACAAAAAAGCATTTCCAAAGCGGCGCAACTACTCTGTATCAGCCAATCTGCGGTTAGCCATGCATTACAGCGATTACGTACACAACTACAAGATGAACTGTTTGTTCGTAGCGGACAAAAAATGCTGCCAACGCCGTATGCTGAGCAAATTTATCAACCGATTCAAAATGCGCTGCTCACGATTCAGAATATTGCAATTCCACAGCAAGACTTTGTACCAAGCATGCTGCAAAGCATTAAAATTGCCATACATGATGAAATTGAACCGATTATTTTTCCGCAATTGGTTCATCATTTCACCCAACTCAATCTTGATATTCAGTTTCTGAGTTCTAAGTTGGATCGTAAAAATATGCTGGCTGATTTATCAGCTCAACAAATTGATTTTGTGATTGATCTGGTGCAACCGTATCAAGCCAATTTACAGTTTGAAAACTTAATTGATGATCATTTTGTGGTGTGTACACAGCAAATGCAGATGGATTTATCACACTATCTCTCCGCACCACATATCGGTGTATCATCAAGGCGCACAGGCTTATTGCTTGAAGATATTTATCTCAATCGTCAGCAACTGTCGCGGCAAATTTTCTTGCGTTGTCAGCATTATTCCACTGCGCTACAAGTGCTTGCTCAATACCCCGATGCAATTCTGACCATTCCACAAAGTATCCTTAAACATCTGCATTATGCAGAAAATTTAAATATTCATCCGTTGCCCATCGAATTACCTAAAATTAAGATGGGCATGTATTGGCATGACACAGTTCGGCACAATCCTCGCCATCAGTTTCTTCGAAACGAAATTTTGAAAATTTTTGAGCCAACCAATTTAGCGCATTAAAACGCTAAACTTGGTTTTAGTGCGAATGAAGAAGAGCTTTAATGCGTTGTAATGCTTAGCTCATCATCACAATTCATCAAATACACTTTAGAAATCATCAGGCGAAGAATATAAATAACTGCCATTGCAAAAACGATATAGCCAATATCAGCAAATAAAAAAGGAATCGAAAACAGGATCAATACAGTAATTGGATAAACCCAACGCCTCCATCCTGATAAATAAAACGCCTCATAAAACAGCCAAATATAAGTGCTGTATACCGCCAAACTGGTCGCAATAATTAATCCCATCATTTGGCTTGAAATATGTGCATGTTGTGTTGAAACATCAACTGCGGCAGCTAAAGCAGCACCTAATACAGCAATACTGATAAAGATAAAAAAGTGGCCATAGCCCCATAAAAATGGCTGCACACCACGGCGTTGATGGTGATGATGACTACGATCAAAATAGACCCACCACATCGCAAACATCATCAATAAACCGCCAATAATTAAAAATACTTCTTGGTAATTGATCACACGATTCGAAAAGGCTTCCTGTGTAGCAGCAAAACTGCCAATGATGGATTCGCCTAATACAATAATGGTCAGTAGCCCATAACGTTCGACAATATGATGTGGATGCCATGGCGTGGCAGCATGCTTTTCCGCATAAAAAGGAACGGCTAATTCAAAAAAGACCAGAATGAGAAATAACCACGTAGTCATGTGAATAGAGCTAAAATTACCAATCAGCCAGCCTAACTGAACCAATACAATACCAATTGCATAACGATAAGCAGTCACTTTGCGCTCGGGATCATGCTTTGCCACACGTATCCATTGAGTGACTAAAGCCAATCGCATAATCACATAACCAATGATAATCACATCGAAATTGTGTTGTTGAAAAACGGCTGGAATCCCAGCTGCCATCACTAATGACCCCGCGATTTGCACAAAAGTAAGACAACGATAAAGCGTGTCATCATTGTCATACGCGGAAGCAAACCACGTAAAATTCATCCATGCCCACCACAGAGCAAAAAACACCATACAATAGGTCGGCAGAGCATGCCATAAGTGCCCCTCAATCATGGCATGATGTAGTTGCTGCCCAGCAGTCGCAATGGCAACAACAAAAATAAGGTCAAATAAAAGCTCTAACGGGGTAGCAGCACGATGTGCTTCTTCAGGGTCACGAGGGGCAAACAATTTCAGGGGTTTATTTAGTATTTTTTCAACACTCATTTCTTATTTCTCAAAACAAAATAAAGCTCTTCAGGTATAACTTAATCGATCTGGGCTGTTTTACCTATTGCTTCGATCATACAAAAATCAAGTTTAAAATTTATGCGTTGAGCATTTGCTTAAATAGATTATTTGTGTAATTCTACGCACATATTTGGATGTCACCATCCATACAGAATTTGTTGACAAGGGGAGTAGCCTCCTCCAAACCTAAGAGATCAAATACTTAGGTGTCAGAGCTTCGTCATTACACTTTGCAAAAAGTCGGACTCTGAGCATCACAATCATTTGTGATGTAGGCAAGACCTTGATCATGTTGAAACAGATGTATTAATTCATCTGGCAACTGGTCAAGGTTTTTTTATGTCCATTTGCCAGATAGGGAGTTGTGATGGAAACTATCGGCAATTTATGGCTGTATGTTGCGTTCTTTGGCATTGTCATTGTCATGCTATTGATCGACTTTTTAGGCTTTAAACAAAAGCAAAACCAAGATGTTCCAATTAAGCAGGCGGCGTATTGGAGTATTGCTTGGGTCACGGTTGCCATGCTCTTTGGCGGTGGTTTGTGGTTCTATCTTCAGCAAACGCTGGGTGCAACCATAGCGAACCAAAAAACCATGGAATACTTCGCAGGCTATCTACTTGAAAAATCACTTGCGATTGATAACGTCTTCGTGTGGCTGATGATTTTCGCTGCATTTGCGATTCCACCCGCGCTACAACGTAAAATTTTACTTTACGGCGTACTTGGGGCAATCATTCTAAGAACTATCTTTATCTTTATCGGCGCTTGGTTTGTTCAAGAGTTTTCATGGGTGCTGTATATCTTCGGCGCGTTCTTGGTCTATACAGGCTTTAAGTTCCTCAAAGGACAAGATGAAGAAACCAATATCGAAGATATTAAATTGCTGAAATGGCTACGCAAACATATGCGTATTACGCCAAAACTAGAAGGCAATAAATTCTTCATTCGCCAAAATGGTGTGCTTTGGGCAACGCCTTTATTCTTGGTGTTAATCCTTGTTGAAGCTTCAGATGTAATTTTTGCTGTTGACTCTATTCCCGCGATTTTTGCTGTTACCAGTGATCCGTTCATTGTTTTAACCGCAAACTTAATGGCAATCTTGGGTCTACGTGCAATGTTCTTCTTGCTCGCAGGTGCAGCAACCAAGATGCATTATTTACCGTATGGTTTGGGGATTATCTTATTGTTCATCGGTGCGAAAATGTTATTGCTTGATGTGTTCCACATGCCGATTTGGATTTCACTCGGTTTTATTGTCCTTGTGCTCAGTATTACGGCTTATCTCTCTATACGTCATAACAAACGTCAAGCGCAATAATCACAAAGCATTTAAAAAAGGGTCTTTATGGAAGGCCCTTTTTTGCTTATGTGTTGATAAATCATCCATTCCAATATTCAATGAAAATGAATTGACTCAAATAATGACTCACATTTATACACGTTTTAAGCACTTAAAATAGGCGAATAATCCAGTAACTTTGGCAAAATCAGGTACAATCATTCGAAAAACATTGTAGGTTGTTATGACTTTGGCTACTCCTATCACGGTGATTCGTGGTCGCTTCTTAGATATTCAAAACACTGTTTCTCAAGCCGCAGAAATTACCGATCAAGTTCGCTATCTCGAAGATGGTATCATGATCACTGAACAAGGTAAGATTCGTTGGTTTGGCGCTTGGGAAGATGCTCAGTCTGAACTACCTACAAACGTTGAAATTCAGCATTATCCAGATCAATTGATCATTCCTGGCATGATTGATACGCATATCCATTTTCCACAAACTGAAATGGTCGGTGCATACGGCGAACAGCTGCTCAGTTGGTTAAATACATATACCTTTCCAACAGAAATCCAATTTCAAGACAAAGCTTATGCGCAAGAAATCGCTAAATTCTTTGTGAATGAATTACTCAAAAATGGAACAACAACCGCACTGGTATTCTGTACGGTTCATCCAGAATCAGTCGATGCCCTGTTTGAAGCTGCACAACAGCACCAAATGCGTTTAATCGCAGGTAAAGTAATGATGGATCGTCATGCACCTGAAGCGCTGTGTGACACCGCAGCAAGCGCTTACGACGACTCTAAAGCGCTGATTGAGAAGTGGCATGGTCAAGGTCGTGCCTTGTATGCAATTACACCTCGTTTTGCACCGACCTCAACCCCAGAACAACTCGAAAAAGCAGGGCAGCTCAAAGCACAATTCCCAGATGTCTATGTGCACACCCATTTAAGTGAAAATAAAGATGAAATCGCTTGGGTGAAAGATTTATTCCCCGAACAAAAAGGCTATCTTGATGTCTATCACCATTATGGCTTAACTGGACAACGTTCGGTCTTCGCACATTGCGTTCATTTGGAAGATGCTGAATGGCAGTGCATGCATGATACGGACTCAGCAATCGCATTCTGTCCGACCTCAAACTTGTTCTTAGGCAGTGGCTTATTTCCATTGAAAAAGACTTGGGAGCAAAAAGTTAAAGTTGGCTTGGGTACAGATATTGGGGCAGGGACGTCTTTCAGTCTCCTACAAACGGTAAATGAGGCTTATAAAGTCCAGCAACTGCAAGGGGACAAACTCTCTGCTTTTGAATCCTTATATCATGCCACTTTAGGTGGCGCGAAAGCCTTAGACTTAGATGATAAGTTAGGGAACTTTAATATCGGTAAAGAAGCTGATTTTGTAGTGCTCAACCTCAAAGCAACAGCTTTGCAACAACTGCGTCAGTCACGCTCAAAGTCGATTGATGATAGCTTATTTGCACTATTTACCATGGGTGATGACCGTAATATTGAGGCAACTTATATTTATGGACAAAAAGCATATAGTGCCAACTAAACAAACGTCCAAACAAAGACTTGAGTGGGTGTTGTTGGTTTTAGGCTGTGCTGTTCTTTTGAAACGTGACAGCCGTCAGCCGAAAAATGATACATTTTCTGCACCATCAAAAGGTGCATGAAGTGTGATTTTGTTTTAGAATTCTCACATTAACTCAAGATTTCGAGGTGTTGCTGGTCAACACCTTTTTTATTTTTCCTGTTTTTAAGTTTTAGGACTCTATCGATGACTGTTGCAATGCGCGTAATGATTTCCAGTGAAGAGATCCAAGCCAAAGTGAAAGAACTCGGCGATAAAATCAACGCACACTATGCTCAAAGTGATAAAGAACTGGTATTGATTGGCTTATTGCGTGGTTCAGTCATTTTCATGGCAGATTTGTGTCGTGCCATTGAAAAACCACATGAACTCGATTTTATGACTGTATCTAGCTATGTAAACGGTACAACTGTTTCTTCACGTGATGTTAAAATTTTAAAAGATCTTGATGGTCAAATTCGAGGTAAAGATGTTCTCGTCGTTGAAGATATTATCGATTCAGGACGGACATTAAGTAAAGTGATGGAAATTCTGCAAACCCGTAATCCAAATTCAATTGAATTATGTACCTTGGTCAGCAAACCATCACGCCGTGAAATTAATTTAGATGTAAAATTTCTTGGTTTTGAAGTTGAAGACCGCTTTATCGTTGGTTATGGCCTCGACTTTGATCAAAAATATCGTCATCTACCATTTATTGGTGAGATTGGTCTTTGAGGGCTTTTGACATCTCTCGCAAATTGAATCTTTAAATAAATTTTTGGGGTTTATATTTTGCTAAGATGTCAGTTGTAATCAAGGTGCTGCAAAGCACCTTTTTTTGTTGGAAAAGTTATTTAACTTGACTCAAGTTGCACAAAAATACGACATAAGTGGAAAATCCACTACAGACAAAAGTAAGCTCTATCAAGCAGGATAACAATAAATACCATTGTGAAAACAAGGAGAAAAGACAATGTGGTCTCTAATTGTGGCAATTGTAGTTGGTTTTTTTGCGGGCTTAATTGCACGTGCTTTACATCCTGGAGATGATAAAGCAGGCTTCATCGTTACAACCTTATTAGGGATAGCAGGTTCCTTACTTGCCACCTACGGCGGTCGATTACTCGGTTTATATGCAGAGAATTCAGCGGCTGGTTTTATTGCGTCAGTCATCGGTGCCGTTATTATTCTATTTATCTACAATCTTGTGACCAAGAAAAGTTAATCTCAGGTTAAAACTCCCAATTCATCGTTAATCAATGAATTGGGAGAATTTCTATAATTCTAATTCTTTCCAAATCATTTGGATTTCTTCGGCACTACGACCACCGACCATTTTTAAGCCATTGCCAAAAATTAAGGTTGGTGTGCCTTGTACCCCCAATTTACGACCTAACTCTAAGTTACGATCAATTGGATTTGCACAAGTTTTGGCTTTGGGCTGAACATTTTTTTGCAATAGATTCTTCCATGCATATGCAGGATTTGCTTCACACCAAACTTGTTTAGACACGGCAATTGACTGTGTTTTTAATGGATAAATGAAGGTGTAAATAGTGACATCATTTAGCTTATCTAGCTCTGCCTCTAGTTTTTTACAATACGGGCAATTAGGGTCAGAGAAAATTGCCAATTGTCTTTTGCCATTGCCTTTCACTGTTTTAATGGCATCTTTGAGAGGAAGTTGCTTCCAATCAATTGAATTCTGCTTTAACACTAAATCTTTAGTCAGATTCTTTTGATCTTTAAGACGAACCATTGATCCGATGAACATATGCTCGGCATTTTCATCTAAATAAATGATCTGATTATCGAGATTGGCACTATATAAACCAGACATTTCAGTAGGCTGAATATTGGTAACTTGAATATTGGGATATTGTTTACTCAAATTGCTTTTTAATGTTTCCACATTTGCAAAGCTGAAAGCAGAGACGCAGCCTAACAGTGAAAAAATCCCAATTTTCTTTAACATGACGCAAACTCAATTTTAAAATCAGCGGCTATTGTAATCACTCTGATTTATTGAGACTGCAAAGCTTACGGAGTCACAACCAAAATCAAACCAATCGCCCCATGTTTCACGTGGAACGTTCTATTCATTTCAATCAATTTGATGGAGTTCTCAAGTTAAAGCATATTTTAAGTAAAAAGCTGAAAATTTTTATCACATCACATTGAAATTATTAATATAAATTTAAAACCAAGTAGATCGTAGAGTTGATCTTTGGAATAATCTCATCGAAATTAAATCATCTCTCTAAACCAAAGATTCATAGCAGCGTAATCGCCAATTTTGTCATATTGCGCTGCTTCATTTTTAAGAAACAAGGATATGTTCTCTTAAATCTGTGTTTTTAGTTTCATCCGACTTGATTGCAATTCTAAATGCTTTAAAAAATCTAGGTATATCAATGTACAATGCTGAATTATTAGAAGAAGCCAAAACCTTTATGTTCCATATGCTCACTAAAGTTGTGGAATATGGTGGCTCTGATTTATTTATAACCGCTGATTTTCCACCGAGTATTAAATTACAAGGTCTAATGCGACCTTTGGGACAGCAGGCTCTAACAGCTGATAAAACCAAATTATTTGCTTATAGTTTAATGAATGAAAAACAGAGACAAGAATTTGAAAATGAATGGGAATGTAATTTCGCCATTAATGTTCCCAATGTTTCACGTTTTCGCGTCAATGTATTCAAACAACAACTTCAAATCGGGATGGTCATTCGTACCATTACCTCTGAAATTCCAACCTTTCAAAAACTAAAACTACCAGAATCACTTAAAAATGTGATCATGGAAAAGCGTGGTTTAGTGTTGGTCGTTGGCGGTACTGGCTCAGGTAAGTCAACTTCTTTAGCAGCCATGATTGATCATCGCAATGAGAATTCAGCAGGTCATATCATCACCGTTGAAGACCCTGTGGAATATGTACACAAACACAAAAAATCGATGATTACGCATCGTGAGGTTGGCGTTGATTGCCACTCATGGCATCACGCTTTGAAAAATACCTTACGCCAAGCGCCTGATGTCATTCTGATTGGAGAGATCCGCGATACTGAAACCATGGAACATGCGATTGCTTTTGCGGAAACAGGACATCTCTGTTTAGGGACTTTACACGCAAATAATGCCAACCAAGCCTTAGACCGTATTATTAACTTCTTCCCAGAAGAGCGCCGTAATCAATTGCTGATGGATTTATCATCCAATATGAAAGCCATTATTTCACAGCGCTTAGTTCGTACTGAGGATGGCAAAGGTCGTCGTGCAGCAATTGAAATTCTACTCAATACCCCATTGATTGCAGATAATATTCTAAAAGGACAATTCCATGTGCTTAAAGAAATTATGAGCAAATCACGTGAATTGGGTATGCAAACGTTTGATCAGGCCTTGTTTGATCTCTATAACGAAGGTGCGATTAGCTATGACGAGGCGTTGCGAAATGCAGATTCAGTCAATGAATTACGCTTACAAATCAAATTGAAAAGTAACCGCCAAGAGGGTGTACCTGTCGCTGCAACTGCACTCAACATGGTAAAGGAAGAAGAAAAAGCTGAAGAACAAGAGGAAGCTTAAATATAAAAAAGCGTAGGTTTGAATAAAATCTACGCTTTTTTCATAATTTTAAAATTTATTTACCAATACAGAATGTAATTTAATTAATAAAATATTTTAATAACAACAACTTATATTTTTAATTTACCAACTGAGACTAATATGAGACTAATTTTGCTGATACTAGGGCAATTAAAGTGCTTTTTGATGAAACATGACTTGAATACTTACACCCTAAAAAGACTATAAGGGGGAGTCAAAAAGTTAAAGCCTTTTTCTGAAAATGACCGCCCCTCTAAGAACTTTTTTACGTGCGCGAAATTAAAAATTAAATGGGTTGATGTAGGTAGACGGAATAGGAAATTATTAAAATGGTCTAAAGCCTTGCTGTGCATAGGTTGGCATGTGTTTTTATACTCTTTTACTGCTGTAATCCGTCAACCTAAATATATCTGCTGTGTACAACAAAAATTATGGTGGCTTGTATCGGTAATCAAGCAAGTTTTGCTTTACGTAGCTTTACAAAGGCAGGGTTTATTAAAATCCATGTATCCCTTATAGGGCATAGTTTTGAATGGGTATTTATATGTGTTTTCGCCATTCACTTGTATAGAATATTTAAGGTGATTTAGTGATACGTACTGATACAAGATTATCCAGTATCACTAAATAAGGGATTATCCCTCATTTGAGCTACCACCAATTCCATGATGCCCGAACAAAGCCTCTCCTCTCACAACATAAGGGGGGTATTTCAAAGTTTTTAGAAATTTTAAAAACGGACACCGCCCTCTATCTCACTTATAAAAAAATTCCCATTTCAGAAAAAGTTAAAGCACAAAGTTAAAATAAAGTTAAAGCACCAAAACCTTATAAAGCCTTATGTTTAAGGACTTATAAGCAGCTAGGGATAAGTTAAAAGTTAAAATTTGATGTTAAAAAAGTTAAAGGGATGTTAATCCTCCTCCAATTAAGTAAACACCATTTAATCCCTATGGGACGCATCTAGTAATATATCTGTGTCTTTTTGAGTGGGACGTGTGGGACTTTTGGGACATGCATAGATAAAGTGTTGATTGTATATAAAAAATATACGTCCCACTCTATAAGAAAGTTGCCCCATTTATTGAATTATCACTTGGGACACAATGGGACGCATACCAGACAACGTCCCACACGTCCCATCTATGTCCCACATATAAAAACTATATAATTTAATTAATGGGACGTTGTAATATCTATATATAACAGTGCATTACATTTAAAAATATTAATAACGTCCCACACGTCCCATCATAAAAAGACTATTTCAGGATTCATCATCAAAGCTGTGGATTGCGTCTGCCTTAAAATGCATCATTCTAGGACGACTGCCATCGGGTAATTTTCCGCCCATGCGCTTTACCACTCGGTCATCTTCACCCAGTACAAGCCATCCATTTGCTTTAAGCACCTTTTTGGCGTTGGCTTCACTGATACCGATGCACATCTCTTGTTTAAACATGGTGCTTGATACAAGGTAAATACGCTCGTCAGGGTCATAGTAACCAACACGGTTATGAATACGTGGTCTAATTACTTCGCCGTCAGGATGTCGGATAACAGTCAGATTTTCAAAACGACTTGTCCCATGTGCTTCAAAGAATGCTTTGAAATGCTCCAGTATTTTAGTTTCTTCGATATTTTCGCCGTTGCCTAGTGTGCCTAGCCATGTATTAAAACATTGCCCTACAGCTTCAAAACAGCGTCCTTGCTGCCATCCTGTGATGCCTGCCTGTGTTGCTAATTCACCTGCAACCGCCACCAATGCAAAACGGCGTAATACTCGCACCGCTTGGCTGTTTTTGGTGGCATGTTTGGCTGTGAAGTCATCGAGCATGGTTTGAGCTTGCAAGATCAATTCATCTTTATTGGCGGTTAGATACTCAAGCCATTTGATGCCTGCATGTCCGTAGTGTTTAGTTGATAGCTCATTGATACGATTGCCGACATCACTGGAACTATTGCCATAATTAATACATTCAAATACGCCGTAGCCTTTGCCTGCATCACTCGGGAGGTGGGCGAAGCGCAATAATAGCCCTGCATCCATTTCGATACCGTCACGTCTTAAATGATCTTCTAAGGCAATTTCACCTGTAGAGGTGTACATTAAATTGAATTGCTTATTTTCTCTATTTCTGCCTGATTTGCTGCCCCTTGCTTTACCTTGTGCGCCTGTCAGCATATACACAATATCCGACACGGCTTTTGGAACTGCCTGCCGTAGTTCATCGAGATTGAGATAGTTATCATTGCGGAGTTCAGCATCATTTTCCAAAGCGTTGTCAGTGGTTCGCCATGATTTTGATACGTCTTTAGGCTTGCCCCATACGCTACAAGCTGCCTTTGTAATGGTACTTTTACCATCAGTGGATGTGCCGTAGATATGAAATCCACCGCTTTCTATATCTAATGGTGTTATCAATTGCCCTGAAAATGCACATGCAAAGGACAGAACGGCAAGGGCATGAGGTTCGATCAATCGGCTTAATTCTTGCCATCCCTCAAGCGTTCCCATAGTGCCGTAGGGGTCTTTCATCTCGCTATTGAATAGCAGTTGTTCATCGTCTTGGTTGCCATAGGTGCGGTTGGTAGTGACAAAACTATTGCCATACCATCCAGTCCGATCTACACAACGAAATCGCTTCTCTATGGGGTAATCCTGTAGATAGTTGATAAAAACATTCTTTTTATGGGTCTGACGTGGTGGCATTAATCCATGACTGGCAATCAGCTTTAAAGCGTCTTGAGCTTCACCCATGAAATGCTCATAGGGGATGATTAAAGTGTGTAATGTACGGTCTTTGTCGTGAAATTGAATGACTCTTTTCCAGTTGTCATTTTTTAGGCTTCGGGCTTCTCCCAAAATAATCAAAGCATTTGAAATCAGGATTTTACTTTGCTTGGTTTCGCCGTTCTCGTCCTGTTTTTCTTTGATCTGATATAAGCCACTTTCAAGGATATGCAGCCATGAGCCATCATCCATTTTAAACGGTTTGGCTATATGTCCTTTCGGCGGTGTTTTGGTTTGATCAATCGCTGTTTTAATCATGCCGTCCAGTTCATCCTGTGGCATCATCAAATCAGGCGGTTCGGGAATAAATGCCATTTTGACATCAAGGTCAGTGTAACGGCGTTGAATATCATCCTTTTGATGTACAGGAGCTATCACACATAGATCAGAATGTGCCTGCATCAATGCCTTGAGGGTATAAGCATTGATCTTGTCTGATTGATACGGTGCATAGACTGGATACGCCGTTTTCATGGCAAGATTAGGGTCATCAGTCACAATCAAAGGTAATTCATTCAATTTTGAGCGATTGAAATACAAGCAACCATGACCGAACACAATATCCTTGAATCCCTCAATCGTTGGATTGGTAAATACTGCTCCAGTTGGTTGTAGGTTTTCGTCAAAAAGATCAAAAACTGCCAAGCCATATAGAGCATCATCATTTGATTCACCGTACTGGGTGGCGTTATCAATGACTGAACGGCGGATTTCTACAGGACAACCGCCCATTATTCTAACCATTGCACCATATAGCTGATTATTGTTAAATAATGGGGCTGTATATTCTTCAAGTGCTTCAACAATTGAATGACTTGCATCATCGCCCACTCGCTCAAGTGGGCTTTGTTGTTTTTGAGGGGTAGCATTTGAAATGCCACCCTCAAACATATCGGGTGTGGTGTCCCATGAGGGTTTTATATTCATTTGTCGCCCCCTTGAGCTTTCCATTCTTTTTCGTATTGTTTTGCTGTTTCTACATGATAGGCAAGACGTTCTTCGGCAAGGTATGAGTACATACCTAAAACAGTTTGCAATTCATCAAGATAGATTGAATGTACACCGTTTTCTTGTAGGTTTTTGCTTAGGTTTAGGAAGTCACGGCGAATACGCTCAATAGCGGTATGCATCCAATTCATATCATATTCAGCTAATGATTGAATGTCATACATATCACCTGCATCATAGGTTTTAGGTGTATTTTGATTTTCTAAAGGCGTGTTTGATTTAGGCATGAGTATGCGCTCCTGAATTAATTAAAGGAGCTTTGCCAATTACGACCAAGTAATTTAGGTGGCAAAGCTGAAAAGGGTTGGTCGACCAGTAATTCAGGTAACTGGCACACGTAAACGTGTCCCTCCACAGCTTCGCCATAACATGCGAACGCATAGAGAAATTACACATACAAAAAAAGCCCATTGAGCGGACTGTATGCGCTGAATATTCGTAGCCGACCAAAGCTAACCTTGAGATTTTGCTCAAAGCAAAGAAACTATAACGGCGTATAGCGGTGAGTGCAAGGGGAGGTAGCGAAAACGTGACTAAACATGACACCACAACAAGATTGCAACAAGGTTTTATTGGAATCTGTATAGGGTCAGATTTTAAATCTGTGCCTTTGAATAACTCAGGGTGTACAGTTTTATTCATGGTGTACCCCCTCAAAAGTCATCTGAATATTTGCCTTACAGGTATTAATTCTCAAAGCATTTAAACGTTTTTCATGTTTACGGCGGTGCATCCCATGACTATGAAATGTGCCTTTTTCCTTTGATACTTTTTCTTGCATACATAAGCGGTTTAATTCATCAAAAGCGGTTTGCCGTGCTGAATAAGTGCCTGTCTTTCTCAGTGACGGTAACACCTCTGAAAATACCCAGTTTTGGAAATTGAGGGCTTCGGGTTTGTTTGATCTGAAAATGACACGGTAGAGATTCGGTTCATTGATAAAGATCAGTTCTTGTTTACCGCCATTGGTTGAAACACTTATTTTCTGTACACCAATAGGGTCTAATGCGCCATGTCGTTTAGGGGTTTCGTTTTTAACGTACCCCCTTTGAATCTGTAGTAAATCGGACGACCTAGAAATATTTAAAATCTTACATACATCAGCCAAACAAAATAAAGGCTCGCCGTTGTCATCTAAAACAATACGAACGGAACTGGATTTAAAATCGAAATGGGTTACGGCGTTCATGCTTTAAACTCCCCAATTAATTCATATCGTGCGTGTGTTCCTTTGCTGTTCAGGTTCTTTTCGTTATGGGTCACGATTTCAAAACCTTGCTTTCTTAATCGGTCAATTACAGCCGAAAGGCGGTAGCAGTCGCATAGCTCAATGGCTTCGGCTTGGCTCAAGGTTTTGCCTTGTTTGAGATAATCTAGGATGACAGTTTGATGGTTCATGGTTATGCCTCCATCACTGCATTAGTAGCTTTATGCTGTGCAATACGATTGGCAATCCACTGATCAACCTCTGATTCAATCCAAGCGACACGGCGTTCAGATAGATTTAAACACTCGGGAAATTCGCCATTTTTCATCATGGCGTAAATAGATGATGCGCCCAATCCTGTTTTAGTTTGCACCTCTTTACGGCGAATTAAGCGTTGGTTTTCGATTTGTTGATTTTTAGATGTAGTCATCTAAACGTACCTCTTTAGAGATTCGCCTAGACACAAAATGGGAAAGGAAAGTTTAAAAATGTAAACTAGTTAAAGCTAATTATTATCAGACAGATAAAGCTATTCAATAGGTTCAGTGGTAAACAACCTGTTAGCTTTTCCTAACACAAAATGTTTACTTTAAACCAAAGGTTCACTATAGTTCTACCTATAGGGTAAGCTCGCTTGCCCATATCGGAGTTCCGATAAAACTTGTCTTTTAACCGTTTCGCATTTCTAAAAGTTCCTAAAATTCTGTGTCTTGTCAGGACGAAATTTAATTTAAGAGCTTCAACATTTGCATCACAGTTTTAAGACACGACACTTAGAACGCCAATTCCTTGTGTCATCCAAAGAGTTAAGAACGCCAATTCTTAACTCTTTTTTATTGTCCGCTTTCTGCATAGCAAAGGCTTAGACTCAACGATTGTTTAAATAGTTAAGGTTGTAGGTGCATTAATTAGGGAGTAGGTCAGTATTCAATATTTCACTCATCAGTTTGATCTATCAATTTAACTTTGCCCCAATCTTTTAGGCTGTACTTTCAAACTTCACTATCTATATTCATTTATTGCCACCACTTGAATTTGTTACAACTCAATGAATGAGACAACTATGCAAGAATTAGATAAAAATGTCTACTTCTCAGTCTGCTAAGAGCGTTAAAAGTTGTCGTCCATAATCATCAATTCACTATTTCATACAATTAATACACCCATATTCCCACCCATATTCCCACCCATATCCACTACCTAGTATCTCTTTGACTTCATTAAATAAGCTATAATAAAAATATAAGTAAACTTATATAAGTTGTTCACTTTAATGAACATTTTATTAATTTTAGTTAATTATAATTAGTCAAAATTCATGTTCAAACGATTACAACTCGTTACAAATATATCCAGTTTTTAGGGCTTTTTCTCAATCTGTGGCGACTGTGATTGTTGCTCTAAACGCTTCATGGCTGGGGATTTACTCATACTTGCTCTTAAAGTTTTCTCCAATTCTTTTAACATGGTCAGGCGTTCACTCTGTGGGTAGCCTTGATTGATCAACAAAGAGTTCTGTAGCTCCAAGTTGGCAATAATGGCGTTATCCAATACTGTGGCATGGTCTCTCTGATTTCCTTTTAGACTGGGGTTCTGTTGCTGCCATTCCTTATGCGTTTTCCCAAACATCACCACATTAAATAAATCAGCTTCACTCGCATAAATAAAACCATGCTGTGATGCTGGCACATTGGTTAATAGGTTCATCTGCACGGCATCGGTATGAACATGATAATTGACCTTTGCCAATTCTCTTTTAACTTGCCATTCAATTGAGTTTTGCTGTGACTCTTGTTCTTTAAGGCGTTGGAACTCCTTAATCAGGTATAATTTGAATTGTGGGCTAATCCATAAACCAAACTCGAAAGCTATGTCTTTATGGGCGTATGTACCACCATAACGCCCAGCCTTAGCAATTAAGCTAACAATATTTGCTCGTTCTATCAGTTCTTTAACACTAACTTTAAAGCCATTTAAGCCAGCATTACTTTTAATTATGGCGAATTCGCCATAATTAAAATTTGGATTGTTTATTTCTTCCCAAACTCCAATAAATTCAAGAGTATTTCTATTTCTTACCCAATCAGAAATAAAAAAATCTCCATCTTTAGCCTTTACCATATCCGTAAGGCTTATATAGTCTTCATCATTTACTGTGGATACCGCAATACTAATTTCATTCACTGAAATTGTTCTATTCTTACTTTGTGCCACTTTTATGACTCCAGTTCTATATACTGTTGAACTATTCGAAAATTCCGAATAGTTGAATTTTGATCAAATTTTTAACTGCTTTTACGCTGTTTTACTTCATTAAAAAATATGAGATTCGGCTCATAGATTAGACTAAAAACAAAGTCGCTCCATTTCTGCATCATCTTGATTCGCTCATTGGCATACTCTGCTTTGTTATATACGCCACGCACGCCAGTTGCCGTATGGTTTAAGCATTTCTCAATGGCATCACGGTTAAAGCCTTGCTCGTTTAAATGGGTGCTTGCTGTACGGCGTAGATCGTGAATGGTGAAGTTTGGAATATCTGTTAAGGCTAGGGCGTTCTTTTGCGCCGTATTAAAAGCATTATGGCTAATGTGTGTGCCACGTTTACGCCCAACAAAGACATAAGGCTCATCGCCTGCAATTGTCTTTAACTCTTTGAGTATTTCGACAACTTGATTAGACATATATACAAGCATTTCACGGCTATGACCTGTTTTACTGTCCGCTTTAGTCTCAGGAATCAACCATATTTTTTGATCAAAGTTAATATGCTCCCATTTCGCTGCAAGTAATTCAGATTTACGCAACAAGGTTAGCAATGACAGCAACAAGCCCAATTTACGTGACTTATAGATACGTGAATCGAGTAGAGTAGTGTAGTAGGTTCGGATTTCTCCAGTAGACAGATAGCGGTCTCTAGGTTTTGCTTTGAATACATGACGTGTTGGAATTGCCATTACTGGATTATGTGGAACTAATCCAAGTGTTACAGCATAGTCAAACATTCGTTTAAGTAGTCCCCTTACTTGATTGGCTGCTGCATCATAGCCCTGTTCTTTTTTACGCCATATTGTGCGCCGTATCTCCTCTATACCAATGTCTTTCATGGCGATATGCCCAAGCATGGGATAAATATCATTATTGAGATACATCAGCATTGATTCAGGATTTGCACGGTCTTTTAGTATCACTTCTTTGATGTACCGTTCGCCGTAGTCTTGGAATAGTATTGTTTCAAGCTGTCCTTGTTGTTCTTTGATTTTTTGTTGCTGTAGGGAAATACCTTTAGCAGCTTGGCTTGCTGCTTCATCTCTTACCTGTCTTGCATCTTTTAACGATAAATCGGGATAGCGTCCCAGTGTGAGCTTTTCTTGCTTACCGTTAAAAGTATAGCGATATGCCCATGTTTTCCGCCCAGTTGGTCTAATCTCTAGGAATAATCCATTATTCGTCTTGTCCTTTGCTGTGTAGACTTTTTCCAGTGGTTTCAGGTTTAGAACTTCTCGATCTGTACCAAAGGTATAACCGTTCTCAGTGGGCATATTTTTAGTCTCAAAATTCTTTTAATCGTAATCTCAATCAAAAAATACTAAATTGAGACTAAAAAAAGCATAGCACTGTATGAATATATTGAACACTATTGAATAACTCACAGGCATTAAAAAAGCACTAAGCTATTATAACTTAATGCTTTATATATTATATTTAGAATCTATTAGAACTTATTGAACAATATTAAAAAATTAGATTACTTTCCAATACAAAAAGAACCAAAAATCTTACCTAATAGATCATCAGCACTAAAATCACCCGTAATTTCGCCCAAGGCATTTTGTGCCAAACGCAATGATTCAGCGACCAACTCACCCGCATTAAAGACCACAAGTTGCTCACGTGCTTCTGAGAGATAGCGCTGAGTACGCTTCATTGCGTCTAAATGACGAGTTCTCGCAATAAAGGTGTCTTCCTCAGGCTGAAAGCCTGCATGCGCTGTAATCGCATCTATAAGCGCCTGAACACCCATATCCTGTTTGGCAGACACGCTGATATGACGGAAGCCCTGATAATCACTTAAAGTCGCATCCTGACCCGTTAAATCGCATTTATTGCCAATTAACAGTAAACGCTTCGGCTCAAGATGATCGGCAAAATATTCACGTGCTAGCTGTAACGGCTCATCGCCTTGATTTAAATCATAAACCAGTAGTAATAAATCCGCCTGTTCAATTTCCTTAATTGCACGACGAATCCCTTCTTGTTCGACAATATCACCTGTTTCACGTAAACCAGCGGTATCCGTTAAAGTAATTGGCAAACCATTCAAACTGATTTTTTCATGCAACACATCTCGAGTCGTTCCCGCAATATCCGTCACAATCGCACGCTCATGCCCTGCAAGTGCGTTTAACAGACTCGATTTACCCGCATTTGGCTTACCCGCAATCACGACCTGTAAACCCTCACGTAACAGCTGTCCTTGACGTGCAGATTGCTGTACCGCTTTAACCGACTCTTGTACATCATCCAATAGCGCTAAAATCTTACCATCCGCAAGGAAATCAATTTCTTCTTCTGGAAAATCAATTGCGGCTTCAACATGCAAACGCAAGTGAATCAGCTTTTCTAAAACTGTATTAATTCTGGTTGAAAATGCACCTTGTAATGAACGAACCGCAGAACGTGCTGCGGCCTGTGAGGTGGCATCAATCAAATCGGCGATCGCTTCGGCTTGCACCAAATCCATCTTGCAATTTTCAAAAGCGCGCATGGAAAACTCACCCGCTTTTGCAGCAGTCGCGCCCAAATCGAGTAAACGTGCCAACAAAGCATTCTGGATGACTGGACCACCGTGCCCTTGCAACTCCACTACATCTTCACCTGTGAACGAATGAGGATTTGGAAAACAGAGCACAATCCCTTCGTCCATGACGGAACCATCGGCATCATAGAACTGACGAAAACCAGCCATACGTGCGGCAGGAAGACTTTTTTGCGCCAGTTGCGCTGCAATCGCATAGGCTTTTGGCCCAGACAGACGAATCACGCCCACACCACCACGACCTAAAGGGGTAGCAATCGCAGCAATTGTGGTTTGATGTTGCATGTTAAATTCACCTAGAAAAAGCAAGGATGATGTAATCAATCACCCTTAATACAGACAAAGAAAAATCCGCCTAAGATTACCATCTTAAGCGGATTTATTCAGTAAAAGTTCGAGATTAAGACGCTGACTCAACCTTGTTGAGACGGTCTTTTTCGACACCTTTGTTAATAAACCATTGTTGCAAAATGGTAATACTGTTGTTGACGATCCAGTAAAGCACTAAACCAGCAGGGAAGAACAACATAAATACCGTAAACATGATTGGCATGATACGGAATACTTTTGCCTGCATTGGATCAGTCGGTTGCGGGTTTAACATTTGCTGCACAAACATGGTCACACCCATGATCAACGGCAAGATAAACCATGGATCCATCGCAGATAAATCTTGAATCCAGCCTAACCAAGGTGCATGACGGAGTTCTACAGATTCCATCAATACCCAGTACAACGCTAAGAAGATTGGCATTTGTAACAGCAATGGCAAGCAACCAGACAATGGATTAACTTGCTCACGCTTATATAACGCCATCATTTCTTGAGAGAAGCGCATGCGGTCTTCACCAAATTCTTCTTTCATGCGCTGCATTTCAGGTGCAATCACACGCATTTTTGCCATCGAACGATAACTTTTCGAAGAAAGTGGCCATAAGATCGCTTTCACCAAGATCGTCAAGAAGATAATTGACCAACCCCAGTTACCAATGATGTTATGGAAGAATTGCAAGCCCAAGAATAAGAGTTTTGCAATTGGCCATAACCAACCATAATCCACAGTTTGGTTTAAACCAGCAGCTAAATCTTTAAGTTCAGATTGAATTTTTGGACCAGAATAAAGTTTCGCATCCACTTCCATTGATGTACCAGCAGGTACGTTAATCACTGGAGAAGTAAAGCCCATGATATTCATGCCATCAGCAGACTGACGTGACTCTAGTTTCGCAGTATAAGGCTGACCATTCGCTTGAGTAAGTTTTAAATCACCAGGAATCCACGCACTGACGAAATAGTGCTGAACCATCGCAACCCAGCCACCTTTGGCTTCAACATTCAACTTTTCATCGTTAAAATTCGCAAATTTCAACTTGTTATAATGTTCTTCAGGTGTCCCCCATGCCCCACCTAGGTAAGTACCTAAAGTGAAAATACCTTGCGAAGACTTGCCAGGGTCATCCGAATTATCACGTTTCAACTGACCAAACATTTGACCTTGCCAGTTTTGCTGGCTACGGTTAATCACCTGATGTTTGACCGTAATTGGATAATCACCTTGCGTGAACGTAAACGTCTTGATGACTTCAACGCCTTCAGGTGTTTTAAAAACCAATGGAACGGTTAAAACTTGACTGGTTTTCCCATCTTGAGCAGCAACACTTTTTGCATCAGCCAAGGTATAAGATGTTTTTTCCACATCATACATTGGACGACCATTACGGCTGCTATCTGGTCCATTTAAGCCAATTAAACCTGATTGAGCAACGTAAGTACGTTTCGCATCACTTTCAAGCATAACGAATGGTTTTTCGCTGTCTTTACTTTCGTCATGGCTTAACAATTCAATACGGACAATATCACCACCTTTCGGATTGATCCAAAGATGGTAAAGATCGGTTTTTACCGAAATCAATTGCTGAGTCACAGAAGGTGTTTCTGTGGCTTGCGATGTAGTCACATTTGCTTGTGGCAAGTCTGAAGCCGCTGTTGCATTTTGTGTATTTGGCAAATCTGCAGATACATCATGTGCAGTCACAACTGCCGCAGGTTGTTGCGGTGTTGTTTGCGCATGACCATAATCTTTTTGCCAAGCCAAAATTAGCAAATATGCGGTAACAAACATGGCTCCAAGAATTGCAAATCTGGCCCATTGTTGCATATCTATTATCCCAAATGATTAAAGAGATTTTGCTTGAATAAACGATCACGAAAGGGTACAGCAACGTGATGCTTTTGAGAATCTATTTGATGAAACGAAATAAAACGAAGTGCTTTTGGTGGCACAGGATCATATCCAGAACCGCCCCAAGGATGACAACGACAGACGCGTTTCGTTGATAGCCATACACCTTTTACTGCACCATGTGTTTGCAATGCTTCAATTGCATATTGTGAGCAAGTGGGAATATAGCGACAACGAGGACCCAATAATGGACTAATTGCGATTTGGTAACATCTGATCAACCAATGCAGTAAACGTACCATTAGAGATTCTCTAATTTTGGAGGGGTGCCACAACGACTTTAGAATGCTTCTTTGCTAAACGTTGTAATTTTTGCCAAGCAAAATCTAATTGTTGATGTAATTCTTTATTTGCGATTGCTTCTATACCAACTTTAGGCATCACTACAATATCGATATCAGCATTAAATTGCGCTTGATGTAAACGAAAGCTCTCTCGAGCAAGACGTTTTATTCGATTTCGCTCATGTGCACGACGCACCTTTTTTTTAGCAACGACAATACCCAAACGGCTTTTAGGCTGTTCGGTTAATTTTGCTAAAAATAGGAAATGGGGTTGATGCACTTTAAAAAGCGCACCATCAAATACGCTTTTATAATCTGCAGCACAACGAATACGAGATTCAGTGCCAAAACTGTAAAGTGTCATCACCCAAGTCTGGTCTACTTAACAGTAATTAAACAGTTAAGCTATGACGACCTTTCGCACGACGACGAGCTAAAACTTGACGACCAGCTTTAGTTGCCATACGAGCACGGAAACCATGAACGCGTTTACGCTTTAATTCAGATGGTTGGAAAGTACGTTTCATATCGAAACTCCCAAAATGATCTTTCTATAAAGGTCCGCGATTTTATTGTGCAATGTTTACGCTGTCAATGAAAAATCAAAAACTTTACATTTTGTTTGTGCTGTTTTGAACCAACTACAACTCTCTCATTTTCTATAATTTAAGTAGCAACAAAAAATATACACAAGCTATCTATTTAAATTATATCGCAATTCATTTATATTCACAGCCTATAAACATTGTTATCAACAACACACCTCTCAGTTTAAATTTATTTCTTGGATTTTGAATTTAAATTTCGATATGCTCAGTTATCCACAATTCGAATCATCCTTATAAGTAAATTCAAATTTTAAAATTTAAATTTATTCTTATTAGTGTGGATTTATTCTGTGGAAAGTTAACTTTTTTAAAAAATAAACATGCGTTTAGCTTGTGGATAATGGTGTTTTTATTGTCTTTATGGATTGTGGATAACTTGAAGTGCAAAACTATCCACAGCTTCTGCAAAAAGTTATGCACATGTGCTTTTAAATTTAAATTTATTAACGAATGTTTTATTTTTCAGCGAAAGTTCTATAAATTTGCCTGACAGATGTGGATAACTTGGTTAGAATGGCGACCCCTTTGAAAGATGAGGGTGCGTGGTTTTTATTTTTTGAATTTAAAAAATGGATAGATAGGGGATGCACATGCTTTGGACAGACTGCTTAACTCGCTTGCGACAAGAGCTCTCTGATAACGTCTTTGCAATGTGGATTCGTCCTTTGGTTGCTGAAGAGGTTGATGGTGTGATGCGTTTATATGCACCTAACCCTTATTGGACCCGCTATATTCAAGACAATCATTTAGAGTTAATTTCTATTCTTGCTGAACAACTTTCTGAAGGTCGCGTTCGTCAAGTCGAAATTTTGGTGGATTCTCGCCCAGGAACGATTTTGTCGTCTAATGAGCAACCTGCGACTACAACTGCCGCTCTAAGTTCAACACCGCCACCATCAATACAAACTAAAGCCAAAAAAGAACCTGATTTAGTCCAACCAAGTCAAAACGTCAGCAAAATTCCAAAGAAAAGACAGTTAAACCCATTGTTTACTTTTTCTTTGTTTGTCGAAGGTCGTTCCAACCAAATGGCTGCGGAAACTTGTCGCAAGGTGTTGACGCAACTGGGAGCATCTCAGCATAACCCTTTATTTTTATACGGTCCTACAGGTCTTGGTAAAACGCACTTAATGCAAGCCGTTGGTAATGCTTTATTACAAGCAAAACCAAATGCGCGTGTGATGTACATGACTTCAGAAAGTTTTGTTCAAGATTTTGTGAGTTCATTGCAAAAAGGAAAGGTTGAAGAATTTAAGAAAAATTGCCGTTCATTAGATTTATTATTGGTGGATGATATTCATTTACTCGCAGGAAAAGAAGCGAGTCTTGTTGAGTTTTTCTATACTTTCAATGCTTTACTTGATGAATCTAAGCAAATCATCTTAACATCAGACCGTTATCCAAAAGAACTCACCGAACTTGATCCGCGTCTGGTTTCTCGATTCTCTTGGGGGTTATCAGTTGGTGTTGAGCCACCAGATATTGAAACTCGTATCGAAATTTTATTAAAAAAAGCAGAAAATAGTGGTGTAGATTTACCTCGAAATTGTGCTTTGTTTATTGCTCAACAAGTGGTTGCGAACGTTCGTGAACTTGAAGGTGCTTTAAATAAAGTGGTTGCGATTTCACGTTTTAAAGGTACTGCGATTGATCTAGATGTGGTGCGTGAATCTTTAAAAGATGTTCTGGCGATTCGTGCACGAACGATTAGTGTTGAAAATATTCAGCGTGTGGTCAGCGAATATTTCCGTATTCCGCTGAAAGAGTTAACAGGGCCTAAACGAACTCGTATTTATGCGCGTCCACGTCAGTTGGCGATGGGTTTGGCTCGAGAATTAACAGGGGATAGTTTCCCTGAAATTGGTATGGCATTTGGTGGACGCGATCACAGTACGGTGATGCATGCCTGTGAAAAAGTAGTGAGCTTGCGGGAAGAAGATCCTATTTTTAATGAAGACTATAAAAATTTACTTCGCTTGTTACAAAGTTAATCTATTTTTCAGAGTTGCAAACTGCTTTTAAGTGCAGCATAGTACACTGCTAACATTCATATTCAGCTTCCGTTGTAAGAGGAAAAAATCGTGCGTTTGAAAATCGCTAAAGAAAGTTTACTCAATGTTCTATCACATGTGGTGGGGGCTGTTGAACGCCGTCATACTTTGAACATTCTTTCAAACGTAAAAATTCAAACTACGCAACAAGCTTTGACCATTACTGGTTCTGACTTGGAAGTTGAATTGGTTGCAAGTACAACTCTAGCAGAAGGTGCTTGCGTAGAAGCGGGTGAAACGACCGTACCTGCACGTAAGTTGGTTGAAATTTGTAAATCTCTTCCTACTGCGGCCTTGATTGATTTGCAGATTACAGAAGATCAGCGTTGTATTTTAAAATCGGGGAATAGCCGTTTTGTTTTAGGTACATTGCCTGCAGAAGATTATCCATTACTCACCACTGAAAACAGTCAGGGCACGCAAGTTCAAGTTACTCAACGTGAATTAAAACGTTTGTTTGAAAAAACAGCGTTTGCAATGGCGGTTCAGGATGTACGTTTTTATTTGACGGGTACATTGTTGGAAATTGATCAAAATCAATTGCGTACAGTAACGACAGATGGTCATCGTTTAGCTTTGTGTGAAGTATTGGCTTCATCAACTGCATCAGCTCCGATTCAAGCGATTGTTCCCCGTAAAGCGGTGGGTGAATTACAACGTTTACTTAGTATTGAAGATGAACAACTCACTTTATTAATTGGTCGTGAGTTGTTGAATGTCACGATTAATACCCCGAGCCGTGATAAAGAGCAGGGTGATATTGTTGTTCGTTTCACGACGAAATTGATCGATGGTAAATTCCCAGATTATCGCCGTGTCATTCCTAAAGGCGGGGATAAGCATGTATTTATCGCGCATGATCTCTTTAAGCAATCATTGCAACGTGTTGCGATTCTAAGTAATGAAAAATTACGTGGTGTTTTCTTAAACTTTAATCAAGATTCATTACAACTCCGCGCAAATAACCCTGAGCAAGACGAAGCGGTTGAAGATTTAGCGATCCAATATCAAGATGCACCATTAGAAATGTCATTTAATGCACAATATATCCTTGATGTTTTAAGTGTTTTAGATGGTGATGATGTGAAAATGAGCATGACTGAAGCCAATCAATCTGTGTTGGTTCAGGATCCAGCACATCCAGATCAAACTTATGTTGTGATGCCAATGCGAGTTTAATTTGTATTGATGATTCGAGTCTAAATCATGCAAATCACGCGTTTAAATATCGAACGTGTACGGAATCTAAAAGCGGTTGCACTCAATGAGTTGCAACCGTTTAATATTTTTTGTGGTGCAAATGGTTCTGGAAAGACCTCTATTTTAGAGTCAATTCATTTATTGGCGACAGGTCGCTCGTTTCGCACCCATATTCCCAAACATTACATCCAATACGATGCCGCAGATGCCATTGTTTTTGCGCAATCAGCGAATGAACGAATCGGAATGCAGAAGCTTGCGTCTGGTGAGCAGCTCATCAAAGTCAATGGCGATACGATTGCGACACAAGGGCAGCTCGCAAAGTTACTGCCTCTTCAGCATATTGATCCGCAAAGTACCGATATTATCGATCATGGTGCGAAACCACGGCGGCAGTTATTAGACTGGTTGATGTTCCACGTGGAACCTGATTTTTATTTTGCATGGCAATATTATTCACGTGCATTAAAGCAACGAAATAGTTTACTCAAAACACGGCGTAATTTAACTCTGGCTGATTTAGAGCCGTGGAATAAAATGCTCAGTGACTATGGCGAAATTTTGCACTCACAGCGTGTTGGAATTGTGGAGCAATGGAATCAGTTTTTCCAAGAGGATTTACAACAGTTATTGCCAAATCTTGAAATTGAGTTGGAGTACAGTGCTGGATTTCACACTGAGCAAGGATTACTCCAAGACCTCATTCAACAGCATCAAAAAGATCTAGATCGACGTTATACCGAGTATGGTCCACATCGGGCAGATCTGCGTTTAAAAACCCCTTTTGGTAACGCTGATGATGTGTTATCTCGGGGGCAAAAAAAGTTGTTAATCATGGCATTAAAACTGTCACAAATTGCAATGCTGCATGCGAGTAATAAGGAAACTGTGGTATTATTAGATGATCTGACAGCAGAGTTAGATTTAGCTGCACAGCAACGTTTAATTGAGCGACTGAGTCAGTTAGGAAGTCAGGTTTTTATGACAACCTTAGACCATGCGTCGGTATTAAAACACTTACATGATTTGTCGATTTCTTTTCAATTGTTCCATGTTGTTCACGGTCAAGTCAGTCTTGCTGCGCCATAATTTTATTTCCTCATCTTTGGATAGATTAGATATTTACTAGGGAGTAACCATGAGTTCAGAGTCTCAATCAGTCTCTCAAACAGAACAAACAAATGAAAAGGCTTATGATTCCTCTAGTATTAAAGTATTACGTGGATTAGACGCGGTTCGTAAACGCCCTGGGATGTATATCGGTGACACCGATGACGGAACGGGTTTGCACCATATGGTGTTTGAGGTGGTAGACAATGCCATCGATGAAGCTTTAGCTGGACACTGTGATGAGATCCTTGTGACGATTCATGAAGATGAATCTGTCAGTGTGTCAGATAATGGCCGTGGGATTCCAACTGACATTCACCCTGAAGAGGGGGTATCTGCAGCAGAGGTGATTTTGACCATTCTGCATGCGGGTGGTAAGTTCGATGACAACAGCTATAAAGTATCGGGTGGTTTACACGGGGTAGGTGTTTCGGTTGTAAATGCGCTCTCTAAAAAATTGCATTTGACGATTCATCGTGCTGGACAAATCCATGAGCAAGAATACGCGCATGGTGATCCGCAATATCCTTTAAAAGTTGTGGGGCAAACAGATACATCGGGAACAACCGTTCGTTTCTGGCCGAGTGAATTGACCTTTAGCCAAACGATTTTCAGTGTTGATATCTTGGCTCGTCGTTTAAGAGAACTTTCTTTCCTGAATGCTGGTGTACGTATCGTACTGCGTGATGAACGCGTGAACCTTGAACATATCTATGATTATGAAGGTGGTTTATCTGAGTTCGTTAAATACATTAACGAAGGTAAAACTCATCTGAATGACATCTTCCACTTCACTACAGATGCGGATAATGGAATTGGTGTCGAAGTCGCATTACAGTGGAATGATAGCTATCAAGAGAATGTCCGTTGCTTTACCAATAACATTCCACAAAAAGATGGTGGTACACACCTTGCAGGTTTCCGTGCTGCATTGACCCGTGGCTTAAACAGCTACATGGAAAATGAAAGCTTACTGAAAAAAGAAAAAGTGGCAGTCACGGGTGATGATGCGCGTGAAGGTTTAACTGCAATTATTTCAGTCAAAGTGCCAGATCCAAAATTCTCTTCGCAAACCAAAGAAAAATTGGTGTCGAGTGAAGTGAAACCTGCTGTTGAACAGGCAATGAACAAAGAGTTTTCAGCTTATTTGCTTGAAAACCCTCAAGCTGCAAAATCGATTGCAGGCAAAATTATTGATGCAGCGCGCGCTCGTGATGCTGCTCGTAAAGCGCGTGAAATGACTCGTCGTAAGAGTGCATTAGACATTGCAGGTTTACCAGGTAAATTGGCTGATTGTCAGGAAAAAGATCCAGCATTGTCTGAACTATATCTGGTCGAGGGTGACTCTGCTGGTGGTAGTGCGAAACAAGGTCGTAACCGTAAAATGCAGGCCATTTTACCGTTGAAAGGTAAGATTTTGAACGTTGAGCGTGCGCGCTTTGACAAGATGATTTCCAGTCAAGAAGTGGGTACTTTGATTACTGCTTTGGGCTGTGGTATCGGACGTGAAGAATACAACCCAGACAAATTACGTTATCACAAAATCATTATCATGACCGATGCTGACGTCGATGGTTCACATATTCGTACCTTGCTATTGACCTTCTTCTTCCGTCAAATGCCTGAGCTGGTTGAACGTGGTTATATTTATATCGCGCAACCACCTTTGTACAAGTTGAAGAAAGGCAAGCATGAGCAGTACATCAAAGATAATGAGGCGTTGGAAACATTTCTGATTTCAAACGCGATTGATGAACTTTCATTGCACATTAGTGCTGATGCACCTGCGATTACGGGTGAAGCACTTGCGAGTGTGATTGCAGACTATCAGGTTTCGCAAAAGAGCTTACAGCGCTTAACCCAACGTTATCCTGCAAGCTTGCTTGATGGCTTACTTGAGTTAGAAGCATTTAAAGCAGATCACAATGATGACCGTGAATATGTTGAAACTTGGGCTGAGCAATTGCGTGCTGCGATTGAAAAATTACAACCAAGTTTACGTCCTGAAATCACTTTAGAAGCGTTTGAACGTGAAAATGCGCAAGGTGAGAAATCAGCGCATTACTGGCCACGCGTTACTGTGTATGTGCATAACTTACCGCATTCATATTTATTGGATGCTGGTCTGTTAAATTCTGCTGAATATGCACGGTTGTTGAAAAACTCGAAGAGCTGGTTCAAGTTAATTGAAGAAGGTGCTTATTTACAGAAAGGTGAGCGCCGTATTCAAGTCGGTAACTTCCATCAAGTTTGGCAGCATATTTTGCAAGACTCACGTCGTGGCATGATGATCCAACGCTATAAAGGTTTGGGTGAGATGAACGCGGAGCAGCTTTGGGAAACCACAATGGACCCAGAGAACCGTAATATGCTTCAAGTGACCATTGATGATGCGATTGAAGCAGATCGTATGTTCTCATGCTTAATGGGTGATGATGTAGAACCGCGTCGTGCGTTCATTGAAGAAAATGCGCTCAATGCTGATATTGATGCTTAATCGATTTGTTTTAGTTTAAGGATGAATGCATGAACAAACGTATATTGATGTGTGCTGTGGTCTCAGGTTTGTTATTTCTGAGCCAAGCTGTTTCTGCACATCAACTTGAAAAGGATATGCATGTTTTAGCCAAAACCATGACTGCCTTTGCTCAAACAGATGACTTGGCTGAGGCGAATAAGCAGCTTGCTTTAATGCGTAAAGCAGCAGTCTCTTCCAAAGCATCTTTACCGCATCAATTGGAAGGTTTAGCGCCTGAAAATGATCAGGTTAAAAGCTATCAAGGTGGTTTAGATCAACTAATTGCTGAAATTGATGCAGTGACTGCACTGGTCGCAAAAGGGCAGTTAGAGGATGCTAAAGTTGAAGCTTTGAAGTTGGTCAAGCTTCGCAATGAATATCATCAAAAGTTCAAGTAATTTGCGTATGCATTGAAGCAGAAAACACGTTGCTGAATTTGATCGATAAAAAAAGAGCTTAAGATCTAAATGATTTTAAGCTCTTTTTTATCGAATGTAGATGTTTCACGTGGAACTTATGGATCAACAAAATCACTGACTTGAATCAGAGCATGTCCAAATAAATAACCTGCACCGACTAAAACGCTAATCCACAGAAAAGCACCTAAAATATTGTAAAGGACGAATCGGGTGTAATTCATATTGCTAGAACCTGCTGCCAAAGGTGCAAAGGAACGGGCAAAAGGAATAAAGCGCGCAAGAAGGATTGTTTTACCGCCATGTGTTAAAAAGAATTTATTGGTTTTTTGAAGATACTTTTGTTTGATAAACCGTGAATCCATATTGAAGATGCGATCACCAAAATGACGACCAATATGATAGTTCACCATATAGCCTAAAGCCGCGGCTACAAATAGTAAGCTAATCATATAGCCAAGATGCATAATTTCAATTACAGCGCACAATGCGCCAACGGTGAGTAAAAGACTATCACCAGGTAAAAAGAACATAAATACAAAAGCTGTTTCAGAGAAAATAATCAGAAAAAGAATTGCATAGATCCATAAACCATATTCTTGAACCAAGACAGGGAGGATATGTTCAAAATTAAAAATAAAATCTAAAGAATTCATTCAGTTTGTATGATTCCAAAAATAGAGTACTCACCAAATTGAAGTACCAAAATATTAAATAAATTTAACCCTCAGGATTTGCTCGAAAGTTATAACTTTACAATAATGGGAGCTGAGTATATCGAGCCTGAAACCAAAGCTCAATTTTCCGAGAAAATTATCGTTTTTACCTTAACTGAGTTTGTCGCTAAATTCATGACAACTTTATAAGTATTCAATGTACTTTTTAGTATCTTAAACATCAGCTGTTTCATAGATGATGAAAAACCCCATCATGTTCGCATGACATGATGAGGTCAGATCATATTAAGCTTCGAAAGAGCTTTCTAATTCTTCTAGTTCCATCATTAGCTCTAATAGTTGTTCTTCATGCTGCTCTAATTTCGCTTTAAGCTCAGTTTGCTCATTCATGAGCTTAATGAGGTCATCTTTACGATTTGCTTCATAAAGTGCTGTATCGGCTAATGTGTGTTCAATATCCGCTAAACGAGGTTGTACTTTTTCTATTTGAGCTTCAACTTTTTCGATGTTTTTTCGAATAGGTCGCGTCATTTCTCTACGACGTGCAGCTTCTTTACGCTGAGCTTCTTTATCGATTTTGACAACTGGTGCTTGCGTAGTCGAAGCTTGTTGTTGCAAAGCGTTTTGAGCGTTGATCTGTTGCTGTCGCGCTTCACGTAACCACTTCGCATAGTCTTGAAGATCACCTTCAAACTCAGCACATTTTCCTGCATGGACTAACAGTAAATCGTCACAAACACTGGCGATTAACTGGCGTTCATGTGAAACAAGGACCACAGCACCTTCAAAATCTTGTAAGGCCATGCTGAGTGCGTGGCGCATATCTAAGTCTAAATGGTTGGTTGGTTCATCCAGAATCAGCACGTTTGGACGTTGCCATACGATCAGTGCTAATGCTAGACGAGCACGTTCGCCACCAGAGAAACTTTCACATGGCGTATCCATACGCTCGCCACTAAAACCAAAACCACCTAGAAAAGCGCGCAGTGATGCTTCACTGATCTGTTTGTCCGCAATGCGAGCAAGCTGTAACATTGGACTTGCATTAGCATCTAAGGCATCCATTTGATGCTGAGCAAAGTAACCAATATTGAGCAATTCAGATGCTTTTCGTTCACCTGATAGCAGTGGTAAATCACCAACCAAGGTTTTAATGAGTGTTGACTTACCTGCACCATTCATCCCAAGCAAACCAATACGTGAGTTAGGCGTAATTTGCAGGCGGATTTTCTCAGCAATTATTTTATCGCCGTAACCAATTGTTGCTCCATCAAGACTGAGCAATGGCGAACTCATTTTTGTTGGTTCACGGAAACTAAAGGTAAAGGGTGTATCAATATGTGCAGGTGCGAGTTGCTGCATACGTTCAAGTTGTTTGATACGACTTTGTGCTTGACGAGCTTTAGTTGCCTTTGCTTTAAAACGATCAATAAATTTTTGTAGATGAGCACGCGTCTCTTGCTGCTTTTCAAAAGCCTGTTGTTGTTGTGCTAAACGTTCACTTCGTGTCGTTTCAAAAGTTGAATAATTGCCTGTGTACAGCGTCAATTCTTGATTTTCGATATGTAAGATATGATCGGTAATTGCATCTAAGAAATCACGATCATGTGAAATTAAAACCAATGTGCCTTCATAGGCTTTTAACCAATCTTCTAACCACAGGATCGCATCCAAATCCAAGTGGTTGGTCGGTTCATCGAGAAGTAATAAATCTGAACGACTCATCAATGTACGCGCCAAGTTCAAACGCATACGCCAACCACCAGAAAAACTCGCAACATTTAACCGTAATTGATGATCCAAAAAGCCTAAACCTGCCATTAGCTGTGCCGCTTTGGCTGGCGCAGCATAACCATGAATTTCATCAAAACGACCATGTAATTTTGCTAAATCATCGTTACTCAACTGATCTGGATTGGCAAGTTGTTCTTGAATGCTCCAGTATTCCTCGTCACCAGAAAGCACAAAGTCCAATGCAGGCATTTCTAACGCTTTAATTTCTTGCGCCATATGTGCCACCGTCCACACCGATGGGCGAGTGAGATTTCCCTCATCTGCAACAAGATCGCCGAGCAGGGCTGCAAATAACGTCGATTTTCCTGCCCCATTTACACCCGTTAAACCAATTTTCCAGCCTGGATGAAGCTGCATAGATGCTTTTTGAAAAAGAACACGGCCGCCACGGCGTAATGAGACTTGGTCTAATTGGATCATGAGTGTGCAAAATAGCGAATAGATAGCCGCATTTTAAGATGATCAGCTGTGAATGCAACTTTTTATCGAGTGTGGCAATTCTAAAACTAAGTTTTATGGAAAGAATTAAAATAGAGTAAAAACTCTATTTTTGTCGTGTAAATCAGATTATTATTTAGTTTATATGAAAAAATAAGTAACAAGACTACAAGTAGAGCAACAGGGTTTAAGGATGAACAAGGGATTTTTTGCACTGGGGGCAGTGTGCTTTTTGGGAATGAGTACACAGACAAATGCTGCAAGGGTTTGTGTTTTTGATCTTTTGGGTAAATCAGGTGAAGCTTATCAAGTCATGGAAGAGTGGGCGCTAATGGCTAAAACTTGGCGTACTGATATTGATTTGGTGAGTTATCAGAACGAAGCACAAGCTGAAAAGGATTTTGAACAAGGCAAATGCGATGGCGTGTATATGACCTCAATGCGCGCGCGAAGTTACAATAAATTTGCAGGGTCTGTAGATGCCATCGGTGCTGTTCCTAGTTATGCGATTGCACAGAAAGCCATTAGTTTTGCTTTGGATAAACGAAATCGTCATCGCTTATCGAGCAAAATTGGCAATCAAAGTTTTGAAGTCGCAGGTATTTCACAAATAGGTTTAGCTTATATTTATGTAAAAGATAAAAAGTTAAACACCATCGAGCAAATTAAAGGTAAAAAGTTTGCGGTTTTAGGTTATGACGAAGCACAGAAGATCGTTGTAAAAAGCCTAGGTGGTCAGGCGGTGCTATCTGATATTTCTGACATCGCCAAAAAATTTAACAATGGTCAGGCTGATATCATGGCAGCGCCAGCTTATGCCTATAAACCGTTAGAGCTTGATAAAGGTTTGGGTAATGACGGTGCTATCATTACCTTTCCCGCAGTGAATATGACGATGGATCTCATCATTCGTCCAGACAAGTTCTCCAGTAATTTTGGCGAAAACTCAAGAGCTTGGTTTTTGAGCCGTCTCAAAAGTAATTTCGCAGTGATTCAAAGAATAGAAGCAGGCTTACCTGCCAAATACAAAATAAATCTCAGCAATGAAGATAAAACCCGTTATCAGCAAATTTTACGTGAAGCGCGCATGGGACTTACCAAGCGTGGAATTTATGATGCAACGATGATGAGTGTATTAAAGCGAGCACGTTGTACTGTTGAGCGAACTAATTTTGAGTGCAGCCTTGGGGGCGAATAATTTTAATTTTTTGTGCGTTTGATCATTTTATTTTTATAGGGTAACGAAATGAAAAAGGGGTTATTTTTTTTATCTGTTTTGGCATCAATGGGGTTGATGAATCAAGTACAGGCAAAGCAAACAGTATGTGTATTTGATTTACTTGGCAAAGCAGGAGATACCTTTAAGGTCACTGAAGAATGGGCTGTGATGGCCAAAAGCTGGCAAGCTGATATTCGTTTGATTCCATATCAGGATGAAGCCAAAGCTCAAAATGATTTTGATGCAGGCCGATGTGATGCAGTTTATATGACCTCTATGCGGGCACGTAAATATAATCGCTTTGCAGGTTCGATTGATGCAATTGGTGGCGTGACCAGTAATCATGTTGCACAAAAGGCGATTAGTTTTGCGCTGGATAAGCGAAATAAGCGCCGTTTATTAGCAACTGTGGATAATCAGAAATATGAAGTGGCAGGTATTTTGCAGTTTGGTTTGGCCTATGTATTTGTACATGATAGAAATCTAAATACCATTGAAAAAGCCAAAGGGAAAAAATTTGCCTATTTGCATTATGACGTGGCGCAAAAGGTGATTGTAGATAGTCTCGAAATGGTTTCCGTTCCATCTGAAATTTCAGATTTTGTGAAAAAATTTAATAGTAACCAAGTCGATGTCATTGCTGCACCAGCTTATGCCTATAAACCTTTAGAAATTGAAAGAGGGATTGCTTCAGGTGGCGCAATGTTTTCATTTCCTGTTGTGAATATTACGGGAGATTTGATTATTCGCCCTGAAAAATTCCCAACTAACTTTGGGGTACGTTCAAGGGAGTGGTTTGTAACGCAACTTCCGAAAAGCTTTGCGATGGTGAAGCGCTTAGAAAATGAAATCCCTGCAAAATATAAATTGAAGCTGCCTAAAGAGGATGAGGTTCGTTATCAGCAAATACTAAGGGATGGTCGAATCAGCCTCACCAAACAAGGGGTCTACGATCCGATTATGATGAGTGTTTTGAAAAGAGCTCGTTGTACGGTCGAAAGAACCAGTTTTGAATGCTCATTAGGCGGAGAGTAAATCCATAATTTTTTGCAGAATACGTAGGGTCTGTTGACATTTCACCTTGCGAGCTTTCAGCTCTCATTGCGACAGAGGACATTTTTTAGACGATACAAGGCATGTTTTGCGAAACTTAGTCATTCTAAGTAAGCAAAAGATAACGCAGTAGCGGCAAAAATGCCCCTGTCCCGTAGGGTTATGGCTAAAACTTCCTTAAACTGCGTTATGAAACTTGACAAGGGGGGCGCCATTGCCTGCGTTTCACGCCTTGTTTAAGTCGTTTTAGCCTATAACGCAATGCATGGCGGAAATATCAACAGACCCTAATTATTTTACTGAAAGTGATTACGTATTAAGTCAGCTCATTTCGCTATTTGTAAAAATGTGATGAGCATTATTAAAAACTGAAAAAACCCGACGTATGTAGAGAAAAATGCTGGGCTTTTAATCAAAAGCTGACTATATTGATCTCTAGCTGATGGAAAAATATGCAAAAACAGCAAATAAGGGAAAACAAGATGAAAAAAGGACTTTGGGCATTGAGTGCTGCAACTCTATTTGTCGTGGCTACTCCTGTACAGGCAAAACAAGAAATTTGCGTATTCGATTTATTGGGTAAGGCTGGGGAGTCTTATAAACTTATTGAAGAATGGAAACTCTCTGCACAAACTTGGCAGGGTGATATTGAGTTAATTCCTTATCAAGATGAGGAAAAGGCAGAAAAAGATTTTGATGCGGGTAAATGTGATGGTGTCTATATGACCTCAATGCGTGCTCGTAAATATAATAAATTTGCAGGGTCTGTTGATGCTGTAGGTGCCGTAACCAGTAACGCGATTGCACAAAAAGCGATTAGCTATGTACTTGATAAACGAAATAGACATCGTCTTACGGCAACTGTAAATGGTGATAAATTTGAGGTTGCAGGGATTATTCAGGTCGGCTTAGCGTATATCTTTGTGCGTGATAAAAACATTGATACGATCGAAAAAGCCAAAGGCAAAAAGTTTGCCTACTTACATTATGATCAGGCGCAAAAAGCGATTGTTGAAAGCATTGATTTGGTTGCAGTTCCTTCTGATATTTCTGACTTTGTGAAAAAGTTTAACAGCGGAAAAGTAGATGTGATTGCTGCGCCTGCATATGCATATAAACCTTTAGAGATCAGCAAAGGTTTAGCAAATGGTGCATTGTTTGATTTCCCTGTGGTGAATATCACAGGTGATCTGATTATTCGTCCAAGTAAATTCCCTGCTAATTTTGGTGCACAGTCACGACAGTGGTTTATTAAAAAATTACCAAGTAATTTCTCGATGGTACAGCGCCTTGAAGCAGGGATGAATGCCAAGAGGATTACCCTGTCTAATGAAGATCGTGAGCGTTACCAAAAGATGTTGCGTGATGGTCGTATGAATTTAACCAAGCAAGGAGTATACGACTCTACGATGATGAACGTACTTAAACGTGCTCGTTGTACAGTCGAGCGAACTAACTTTGAATGTTCGCTAAGCGGAGAATAAAAGTGACCTTTTAGTTATGGCATATAAGGACATAACTAAAAGAAAAATTTTTATAACAAATATGTTTATAAAAAGAAGTTTAATTCATCAAGTGGGACAAAAATTAAACAAAGTTAAAAGAAAAATAGAGTACAAGCTCTATTTTTTTTCATAAAACATGATTAATATTTGCTTCGTACAAGGAGACAAACATAAAGTTTGTGAAAGGATGAAAAATATGAAAAAAATGGCACTTGCTATCGCAGCAACTTCAATCTTAGGTGTATCTGCTTCAACTCAAGCAGCTGTAGACGTGTGTGTATTCGACTTATTAGGGAAGTCAGGTGAATCATACAAAATGATGCAAGACTGGGCTTTAGCGGCAAAAGGCTGGGGCGCAGACGTTAACCTTGTTGCACTGACAGATGAACAGGTTGCGGACAATAACTTTAAAGCGGGTAAATGTGCTGCTGTAGCGATGACAGCAATGCGTGCTCGTCCATACAATAAATTTGCAGGTTCTATCGACTCTTTAGGTGGTGCACCAAGCAATGAAATCGCACAACGTGCAATCACATTTGTTCTAGATGCTCGTAATGCTGCAAAAATGACGACCAACCTTGGTGGTAACAAATACGAAGTTGCGGGTATCACACCATTAGGTGCTGCTTATATTTTTGTACGTGATAAAAACATCAACTCAATTGAAAAAGCAGCTGGTAAAAAATTCGCAGTATTAGGTTATGACGATGCACAAAAAATCATGGTGCAACGTGTAGGTGCTCAAGCTGTTCTTTCTGATATTTCAAACTTCGCTGCTAAATTCAACAATGGTCAAGTAGATATGGTTGGTGCTCCAGCTTATGCGTACAAACCATTAGAGTTAAGCAAAGGTTTGGGTACAAATGGTGCGATGTTCAACTTCCCTGTACTTCAGGTGACTGCGGATCTTGTCATTCGTCCAGAAAAATTCCCAGCAGGTTTTGGTCAAAAATCTCGTGACTACTTTGTGAAGCAACTTCCAAAAGCTTTCTCGATGATCAAACGTTATGAAGCTGAAATCCCAGCGAAATACAAAATGAAATTAACTGCTGAAGACACTTTAAAATACCAAAAATTATTACGTGATGGTCGTATGGATTTAACTAAGCGTGGTATTTATGATGCTGGTATGATGTCTGTATTGAAAAAAGCACGTTGTTCAGTAGATAAAGCGAACTTTGAATGTGCATTACCTGGTGAATAATCCAGAATTGCAAAAAAGCATACTTAAAGCCTAGATTTTTCTAGGCTTTTTGTTTTTGTTGTGTTGTCATTTAAGTCATTGTCTTTATTAATAAATATAGCAATCATAAAGACATAAAAAGCAAATGAAATCGTGAAGATTTAAAAATATGTTTTTAATCAGGAAGATTAAATACGATTGAATAGGAACATATATTCATTTGAGACCCATATCTAGGATTGAGTGGCATTCAGAATTTAAGAATATTCACAACAATCAGCATAGATGCAAAGGAAAAAATAAGATGCAATGGTTTAAAACTTTATTACTCGCAACAGGGATTGCTGCTGTGTCAGCAGGCACTCAAGCGAAACAAACAATCTGTGTATTTGATCTCGTGGGTAAGAGCGGTGACGTGTATGCCCTAATGAAAGACTATCAGCTTGCAGCAAAGAACTGGGGGGCTGATATTGATCTTCGTGTTGGCACAAATGAGGCTGTAATCGCTGAGGACTTCAAAGCGGGTAAATGTGATGGTGTCAGTATTACAGGGATGCGTGGTCGCCAATTTAACCAGTTCACAGGCTCTTTAGATGCGATTGGTGCGATTACCGATCTTAAGTTAGCTGTGAAAATCATGCAGGGTTTGGCGAGTCCGACTTTTGCCAAAGCCATGGTCAATGGTAAATATGAAGTTGTAGGTGTTATTCCAGTTGGCGATGCTTATCTTCTAGTGAATGATCGTAATATCAACACTGTTGCAAAAGCCGCAGGTAAAAAAATTGCGGTTCTAGACTATGATGAAGCACAAAAAATCATGGCTACACAAGTGGGTGCGCAAGCGGTAAGCTCTGATATTACGAATTTTGGTGCTAAGTTTAATAATGGTCAGGTTGATATTATTGGTGCTCCAGCTGCAGCATTTAAGCCACTTGAACTACACAAAGGTTTAGGCACGAAAGGGGCGATTGTAAATTATCCTATCCTACAAGTGACAGGAAATTTAATTATTCGTCATGACAAGTTTCCTGAAGGTTTTGGACAAAAATCAAGAGAGTGGGTGAAGTCGCAATTGCCGCGTGCATTTACAATCTTGGGTAAAATGAAAGCAGATATTCCACAGAAATATTGGATGGAAATTCCTGATTCAGATAAACCTGGTTATCAAAAACTTATGCGTGAGGCGCGTATCAGCCTGACAGCAAAAGGAATTTATGATAAACGCATGATGAAACTATTATGGCAGTTCCGTTGTAAAGAGAATCCGAAGAATTTTGAATGCGGTATGCAAGAAGAGAATTACAAATAATCATGTAAAAAGTCTTTAATCGCACTTTAAAGTTCAAATACAGACCCGATAATGAGTATGTTATACTTATATCGGGTCTTTTCTTTTTAAAGACATACTGAATTCTGAGGACTCTCTATCATGAACGCTCAAGCTCTTGAATTGTCGGATAATGCGGCTAAAAAAGTTCGCCAATTGCGCGAAAGTGAAGGGAATAACGATCTCATGTTACGTGTATATGTAACAGGTGGTGGTTGTTCTGGGTTCTCTTATGGTTTTAATTTTGCTGAAAGCGTCAACGAAGATGATGCAGAATTTATCAATGGTGACGTGAAAATGCTAGTTGATTCACTAAGTTATCAATACTTAGTTGGATCTGTAGTTGATTATTTAGAAGGTTTGGAAGGTTCTCGTTTTGTGGTGCAAAACCCAAATGCAACAACAACTTGTGGTTGTGGTTCATCTTTCTCGATCTAAAAAGATACTGCAATAAAAAAGCTTCTCAAAATGAGAAGCTTTTTTATTTCTTTTATATCGCCGTAATCGTTCCAAGAATACGCCCACCAGCAGCGCCAGTTACGGCTGGCAAATTACCACTTAACTGATCTACAAAACGCATTGCCAACCAAGCAAACGCTGTTGCTTCTACCCAAGTTGGCGCTAAACCGAGTACATCTGTGGTTTGTACTGACCAATTATGTTTACGTAAACGCCAGCGGAGTTGCTCAAGCAAATGCGAGTTATAAGCACCACCGCCACACACATAAACCTCACCCGTTGGCATCAATTCTTTACTTCGATAAATCGCTTTTTTAATCGCACGTGTGGTGAGTTTCATTAATGTCGCTTGTACATTTTCGGGTGTATCTTCGATCTCGTCATAATCAAGATCATTGCGCCAGTCGATCATTTGATCATCAAGCCATTCAAGATTAAAGTCTTCTCGCCCCGTACTTTTGGGTGGTTCGATTGCAAAGAATTCGTGGGTTTGTAAACGATCTAGCAATGAACGAATTGGTTGACCATACGCGGCCCAGTCGCCGTTTTCATCATAAGGATGACCTGTATGACGTTGGCACCACGCGTCCATCAAAATATTAGCTGGACCAGTATCAAAGCCGTAAACGGCTTCAGGATTATTAGCAGGCAGCATACTCACATTTGCAATTCCACCGAGATTGAGGATGACACGGTGGATACTGTCATGTTGGAACAAGGCTTGATGGAAAGCAGGCACCAATGGAGCACCTTGACCGCCTGCTGCCATGTCACGACGACGAAAATCTGATACAACAGGAATCTGAGTAATCTCAGTAATAATATTTGGGTCGCCGATTTGTAGCGTGAAACCATGTTCAGGACGATGGCGAATGGTTTGCCCATGTGAACCAATGGCTTTAATTTGCTTTCGGTCGAGCTTGTTATTTTCAATAAGTTGGTTAATGCCATGACCAATCATTTGCGCTAAGGTCACATCAGCCTTGCCCATGCGGTCAATTTCATTGTCATCAGGTAATGTTAACGCCATTAACTCATCACGTAACTCTGGCTCGAATGGAAGTGTTAAAGTCGCATGAATGATTAGAGGTTCAAATGAAGCTGCAACAAAATCAACACCATCCATGCTCGTGCCTGTCATTACACCAATATAGATTGCGCTCATGTACAACTTCCCCTGCAAGATGCTGAAAAAATGTTAGTATATCGCACAAATTGAATAACTGATGTGTTTAGGTTTTGTGATGTCAAATTTCTTGCCCGCCGAAGAACAGCTTGCTCTCATTCAACGAGGCACGCATGAGATTATTTCTGAAGAAGATTTACTGAAGAAATTAAAAGAGAATCGCCCACTCCGTGTGAAAGCAGGTTTTGATCCAACGGCTCCAGATTTACACTTAGGACATACCGTACTTATTAATAAGTTAAAAACTTTCCAAGACCTTGGTCATGAAGTAACTTTCTTGATTGGTGACTACACTGCGATGATCGGTGACCCAACGGGCAAAAGTGCAACGCGTCCGCCGTTATCACAAGAGCAGGTGATTGCCAACGCAAAAACGTATCAGGAACAAGTTTTTAAAATCTTAGATCCAAATAAAACCAAAGTACGTTTTAACTCAGAATGGTTTAATCAAAAATCTGCTGCTGATCTCATTCAATTGGCAAGCCAACAAACTGTTTCACGTATGTTAGAGCGTGATGACTTTACAAAGCGTTATAGCAACCATCAACCAATCGCAATTCACGAATTCCTTTATCCATTGGTTCAGGGTTATGACTCGATTGCGCTTGAAGCTGATGTTGAGTTAGGTGGAACAGACCAAACTTTTAATTTATTGATGGGACGAACCCTACAAGGTCGTTACGGTCAAGAATCACAGGTGTGCATTACTGTGCCGATTCTTGAAGGTTTAGATGGCGTAAATAAAATGTCTAAATCTTTAGGTAACTATATTGGTGTATTTGATACCCCAGGTGCGATGTACCAAAAAATTCTATCGATGCCAGATAGCTTGATTGAACGTTACTTTGATTTACTCAGCTTTAAGTCACTTGATGAAATCAAAGTTTTGCTTGATGAAATGGCAGCGGGTCGTAACCCACAAGAAATCAAACGTATCTTGGCGCTTGAATTGGTTGAACGTTTTCATGATGCAGAAGCAGCGGAAAATGCACATAAGAGTGCAGGCAATCGTGTGACAGAAGGCGAAGTACCAGAAGATACACCAGAAGTGACGATTTCTCGTGCTGAGTTTGGTGGCGAGTTGTTTATTGCAACTATTCTTCGAGTTGCAGGTTTAAACCCGAATGCTGCCGCTGCAAAAGACGCTGTGGGTCGTGGCGCTGTTAAAGTCGACTGGAATGTGGTTGATATGAGCTACTCTGTAAAAGAAAACGTAACTTTAATCATTCAGTCAGGCAAAAAAGCGATTGCACGTGTGACTTTCACCGACTAAATCGAAATAAAAATAATAAAAAGCAGGCCTAGAGCCTGCTTTTTATACGTAAATAGATGATAAAAACAACGAAAACAATGATTTTGTAGAAAAAAGAAACATGCAAAAGAAAATAATGAAAAACAGGGTTGCAAGCGTTGAGGAATGCTGTAGAATGCACAT